>LUZH01000174.1 GCA_001602885.1 Bacteroidales bacterium Bact_16
TGGGGCAAGCACGGCATCACGGTCAACAGCATCTGCCCGGGCTACTTCTACACCGACCTGACCACCGCCACCCTGGATTCCGACTATTTCCAGGCGATCGCCAAGAACAACATCCCGCTGGGCCGCTACGGCAAGCAGGGCGAGCTGGACACCTGCGCGCTCTTCCTCGCCTCCCCGGCGTCGACCTATGTCAACGGCCAGAATATTGCCGTGGACGGCGGTTATACCTGCATCTAAAGACAGGTCCGAATCTTGAAATGACCGCATTGCGAAAGCGATGCGGTCGTTTTTTATTATAATCTGTAAGATGCGGTTGGAAAAATCTTACAATTGTTAATAAATCGTATCGAGTAATGCGCGCTTCGTTATTTTTGCGGTTAAATATCAATTAGTTACGAAAAAGTGTTTTATTAATCAATTTTTTGACTATCTTTGTGGTGCGGTGATTCCCGGCCCGCCGCCCGGGTGACGGGAGCGCCGCGACAGGTTAGTTAAGTTAGTTGTGTATATTGGTTAGTAGATCCGTATGTTTGATTTGGAGACCGTGAAGGCCTTCTACAAAGGCTATGGGGAGAAAGTGGCTGCGATCCGGCGGGAGCTGGGCCGACCGCTGACCCTGTCGGAGAAGATCCTGTACTCACACGTGTACGATTCCGCCAACTTCCGACCGCTCAAGCGGCTGGAAGACTTTGGCGAATTCCGTCCCGACCGCGTGGCGATGCAGGACGCGACGGCGCAGATGGCGCTGTTGCAGTTCATGAGCACGGGCCGTGAGGCCGTGAGCGTGCCGACGACGGTCCATTGCGACCATCTCATTTGCGCCAGACAAGGCGCCGAGGCGGATCTGGCGGACGCCCTCAAGACCAATGCGGAAGTCTATGACTTCCTCGCTTCTGCGGCGGCCCGCTATGGCATCGGCTTCTGGAAGCCGGGTGCCGGAATCATCCATCAGATCGTCCTGGAGAACTACGCGTTCCCGGGCGGCATGATGGTCGGGACGGACTCCCACACGCCCAATGCGGGCGGCATGGGGATGCTGGCGATCGGCGTGGGCGGCGCCGATGCGGTGGACGTGATGACGGGAATGCCCTGGGAGCTCCGGATGCCGCGCCTGATCGGCGTGCGCCTGACCGGCTCGCTCAAGGGCTGGGCTTCGCCCAAGGACGTCATCCTCAAACTCGCAGGAATGCTCACCGTCAAGGGCGGCACCAACGCCATCATCGAGTATTTCGGCCCCGGCACGGAGAATCTCTCCTGCACCGGCAAGGCCACCATCTGCAATATGGGCGCCGAAGTGGGCGCCACCAGCTCCATCTTCCCGTTCGGCGTGCACATCGCCGAGTACCTGATGGCCACCGGCCGTCGCGAAGTGGCCACGCTGGCCTCCGCGCTGTGCAGCGAGCTGCGCGCGGACGACGCCGTGGTCGCCCATCCCGAGAAGTATTATGACGAGGTCCTGCAGATCGATCTGTCGGAGCTCGAACCGTATATCAACGGTCCCTACACGCCGGACGCGGCCTGCGCGCTCAGCGAGATGAAGGACCGCCAGGCGCGGGAGCATTTTCCGCACAAGGTGGAAGTGAGCCTGATCGGCTCCTGCACCAACTCCTCCTACCAGGACCTCTC
>LUZH01000175.1 GCA_001602885.1 Bacteroidales bacterium Bact_16
CCTTGTCGGTGGTGTTGCGGATGTCGCGGATAGCGTTGCGGGTGGTCTTTGCATAATAACGATTATGCAATCTGTGCCTATCGTTCTGGCGATCGGCCTTCTTTGCGGATGCTGTATTTGCCATTGTTGTTATTTTTAATATTTGGTAGTGGGTAGGAGAATCGAACTCCTATTGCAAGAATGAAAATCTTGAGTACTAGCCGTTATACGAACCCACCAAACTCATCCCAATGCGTTATGCGCCAAATTGGGACTGCAAAGATAGAAAACTTTTTGGATATGACAAACTAATTTGCCGCATTTTCTTCCTCCGAGCCGGCCTTTTTCCACTCCCAGGAGAAAAGCAGGGACTCGACCTGGCGCAGATACTGGCGCTTGTCGAACTGCGGAGCGTACACCCAGGCCTCGGCCACGAGGATCTCCTTGCCGTCGGGGCTATAGAAGGAATGCGACACGAACGGGCCGCCCATGAAGTCGTTCTGGACCTCCCACATGCCGCGGACCTGCACCAGGTCGCGGTTCTTGTATTTGAGGTATTCGAGCGTGGGCTGGAAGTAGTCGCTCGTGGTCATGTAGGAACCTTCGAACATGCCCGGGACGTTGTCCTTGAGGATCTGGTTGCGGTGGGCGATGATCTTGCCGAGGATGAACGGCTCCTTCTCGACCGGGTAGCGGTAGATGAAGACGTCCTGGTAGACCTGCTTGTCGTCGGCGATCCAGGCGAAGGTGTCGGTGATCTTGCGGAGCGTGTAGCCGCTGGGGAAGTGCGGCGAGCCGCCGAAGACTTCAGCGACCTTCGGGAAGATGCTGGACTCTTCGTAGCGGCGCGTGTTGCGGATCACGCGGTCGCGCTCGGCCTGCTCGAAGGAGCTGATGATCGTGGCGGCCTTCTCCTTGAGCAGCTCGGAAGCCTGCGCGGAGGTCGGGGCGCTCAGCTGGATGACGCACTGCGGCGCGGCCCACATGTCGTGCTTGAAGACGATGCCGACGGAGTCGACCTGCGGTCCGACCTGGAAGAGCAGGATGTTGCGGTGCACCCTGAACAGGTCCACGAACGTGGACGGCACCACGTTGACGAGGCTGTAGAGCGGTTCTTTCTGGGCGAGCCAGGGGCAGTCGCTGGCGAGTACCTCGCGGACGTCGGCGCCCAGGGTGTTCTCCCATTCGGATTTCTCCATGACCACGATGATTTCGCCTGCCTTGCCGCTCACGGTCGGAAGCAGGGTTCTGGTGTCGTTGCAAGCCGGCAGCATCAAGACTGCGGACACGAGCAGGAGGAGGAGATGTCTTGTTTTCATATCATTATCGGATAAGTCGTGCGATGTCGTTGCCGAAGGCGAGGAGCATCAGTCCGAAGATGATGACCATGCCGACGAGCTGGGCCCCGATGAGGAACTTCTGTCCGGGCTTGCGCCCCGTGAAGATCTCGTAGAGGGTGAAAAGGATGTGGCCGCCGTCCAGGCCCGGGATGGGCAGGAGGTTCATCACGCCGAGCATGATGGACAGCAGGGCGAGGATGTTGAGGAAGCGGAACCAGTCCCAGGTCTCGGGGAACACCTGGCCGATGGCGATGAAGCTGCCGACGGACTTGTAGGCGCCCGTGGAGGGCTGCGCGAGCAGCCGGAGGTCGCTCAGGTAGCCGCGGACGGTGCTGCCCGCCTCCCGCCAGCCGGCGGGAATGGCCTCCAGGATGCTGTAGCGCTTGACCTTGAGGCCGGGCATCTGCATCAGCACGCCGATGCGGCCGGAGCTGTCCACGCGCACGGGCATCCCGAGGGTGTCGCCGTCGCGGACCACGGAGGCGGACACTTCCTGCAGGCGCCGCTCGGCGAGCAGGGCGCGGGAGTCCTGGACGAACTCGACGTCGTGGCCGTCGTAGGCCACGATGCGGTCGCCCCGGGCGAGCTGGGAGCCTGCGTTGAGGCCGCTCGCGATCACGGAGTCCACCACGATGGGCACGGCCAGGTCGAACATCATCGGGTCGTTGAGCACTTCGCCGATGCGGGCCTGGTCAATGTAGATATCAAGCGTGTCGCTGCCGCGCAGGACCGTGGCCTTGTGCACGTTGCGCCGGGCCAGGTCGGCCTGCAGCATCGCGAAGTTCTCAGGCTCGTAGTCGTCGAAGCGGAGGATCTGGTCGCCGGTGCGGAAGCCCATCTCGTAGGCGAGTTCGTCCACGTAGATGCGGTTGCCGCGGTTCTCGATGTAGGAGTCGCCCCAGATGGCCATGATGCCGATGTAGGCGAGGATGGCGAAGATGAAGTTGTTGATCACGCCGCCGGCCATCACCAGCAGGCGCTGCCATGCCGGGTGCGTGCGGAACTCCCACGGCTGGGGGTCCTGCTTCATCTGCTCGAGGTCCATCGACTCGTCGATCATGCCGGCGATCTTGCAGTAGCCGCCGAAGGGCAGCCAGCCGATGCCGAACTCGGTCTCGCCCCAGCGCCAGCGGGCGAGCGCCTTGCCGCCCACGTCGAAGAAGAGGTAGAACTTCTCGACACGGATCTTGAACAGGCGCGCCCACAGGAAATGGCCGAACTCATGGATGATGATGAGCACGGACAGGGCGAGGATGACTTGCAGGGTTTTAATGAATATAACCATCGGCTATGGCGGCTACTTCGCGGTTGGTCGCGAAGATGTCTTCAAGCGACGGGTTAGCTACAAAATTCAGGCCCGACAGGGCCTTTTCGCCAATCTTGGCGATGTCATAGAATGAAATCAGGTCTTTGAGGTAGGCGGCCACGGCCACTTCGTTGGCGGCGTTGAGGGCGCAGGGGGCGTTGCCGCCGCGGCGCAGGGCCTCGAAGGCCAGCGCCAGGCAGGGGAAGCGCGAGGTGTCGGGCGCCTCGAAGGTCAGGTCGCGGAGCGTGGCGAAGTCGAGCTTCTTGTTGCCGACCGTCAGGCGGCGGGGGAAGCTGAGCGCGAACCCGATCGGCTCCCGCATGTCGGGGCAGCCGAG
>LUZH01000176.1 GCA_001602885.1 Bacteroidales bacterium Bact_16
GCTGGAGCAGATGCCGCCCTACATGGGTGGCGGCGAGATGATCGGGACGGTCCGCTGGACCGGCACGACCTGGGCGCCGCTGCCGCAGAAGTTCGAGGCCGGCACGCAGAATATCGCCGGCACGCCCACGCTCCGGCCCGCGCTGGAGATGGCGGAGGCGATGCGCGACCCCGCCGTCGAAGCGGAGCAGGAGCGCATTAAAACATTTATGCTGAATGAATTGCAGCGCGATACGCGGATCTGCCTCTATGGCGTTCCGGCGGCGCCGGAGGAGAAAATTCCCCTCTTTTCGTTCTCCGTGGAACATTGCCACCACGAGGACCTGGCGCTGATCCTGGACAAGATGGGCGTGGCCGTGCGCTCCGGCCAGATGTGCGCGGAGCCGCTGATGGACCGTTTCGGCGTGACCGGGATGGTGCGGGTGTCGTTTGCCCCGTACAACACCCTCCGCGAGGCGGAATATTTCATGGAATCGCTCGACCGGGCGATCAAAATGCTGGAAGGATGAAATCACTGAAAGAAGCACAGGCCGAAGTCGTCGACGATTTCTCGATGTACGACGAATGGCTGGACAAGTATGAATATCTGATCGACCTGGGACGCCGCCTGGAGGCTTTCCCGGAGGAGCTGAAGACCGAAGACCGCCTCATCAAGGGCTGCCAGTCGCGCGTGTGGCTGGACGCCACCGTGGAGGGCGACCGGCTCATTTTCCGCGCCGACAGCGACGCCATCATCACCAAGGGCATCATCTCCCTGCTGATCGGCGTCTATTCCGGCCGGACTGCCCGCGAGATCGCGGACGACGACTTCTCCTTCGTGGACCGGCTGGGCTTGCGCGAGAATCTGTCTCCGACGCGCGCGAACGGCCTCGCCTCGATGATCGAGACGATCCGCACGATGGCACAAAATCACGTTTAGAATGGCACAGGAAGAAGTTTTGACCCCGCAGGACGTGAAAGAGCTGGCACCGCTCTACGAAGACGTGGTGCTGGCGCTCAAGCAAGTCTATGACCCGGAAATTCCGGTCAACATCTACGATCTCGGGCTCGTCTACGAGCTCCATATCAACAAGGACCGCGAAGTCTCCATCCAGATGACCTTCACGGCCCCGAACTGCCCGATGGCAGACGAAGTGCTCGCCGAGGTGCAGCGCAGCGTCGAAGACGTCCCCGGCGTCAAGAGCTGCGCGATCGACCTCGTCTTCGAGCCGGTCTGGGACCAGAGCATGCTCTCCGACGAGGCCCGCGTGGCCCTCGGCTGGGATCCCGAATTCTAAGCGCAAGCGATGAAGCCCGTCGACGTATACCTTTCCCTCGGTTCCAACCAGGGCGACCGGCAGGCGATGCTGGACGAGGCGCTGCGCCGCCTGGACGCCGCCATCGGGCGGCCCAGGGCGGCCCTTTCCTCCGTCATCGAGACGCCCGCCTGGGGCTTCGACGGCCCTGCGTTCCTGAACTGCGTCGTCCGCTACCGCACCGCCCGGCAGCCGCACACGCTGCTGCGCATCTGCAAGCGCATCGAGCGGGCGATGGGGCGCCGCGAGACGCTTGAATACGACGCCGACGGACGTCGGATCTACCACGACCGCCCCATCGACATCGACATCCTGCTCTACGGCGACGAGCGCGTGGACACCCCGG
>LUZH01000177.1 GCA_001602885.1 Bacteroidales bacterium Bact_16
TTTTGCTCCTACCCTGCAATATTTTGGACCACCTGGCGCACCCATCGTCTCCATCGGCCCTACTGTCCTCCTCACCCCCAATGATCACTGCCGTAAAATCTAGCGCACGGACTGTTCTGCTCGCCCTATATAGTAGATCGCCAACACACGGGTCCCATGCTTTCATTCGCGGTGTTTTTCATAACTGATTTATCTTGAGTGCAATGCGTTAAGTGACTGGCCCGATTTTGGGCCCGTTGATTCACTTAATAATCAATCATTCAAGCATTTACAAAAAACGCTATTTTGTGTGACCGCCTCCGTTGTCCTCTCCACGAGCACCAACTCCCTCTCCTCGAGTGTGGAGGCACCACCGCCGGACATCGCGTCCGGCGGTTACGAGCTGCGGGCTGCGTTCGAGCTCTGGGGGCTCGACGCAGCCGCGCTCGTTGCCGGGCCGGAGCGCCCAGGCGCGAAATATACGGTATTCGCGCCCGGCCGCAACGGTGAGGTGAAGCGGCGGGGCGTTGCGGTATGGAGTAGCGCCGGCCGCATGGGTGTACATGAGGCACAATGCGCTGACAGATAGGATATTAACAAACTATTATACCCCCGAAATCGAGGTATAATGTTTCGTTAATCGATTGACCGACAGTTACTTGCTGCTCACGGTCGTTCCGGGTCGGTCAGGGAAAAGAAGCGGAGATTGATAGACGAGCGGCGAGAACAAGCCGCGGTCACCTGGCCCGTTTTGGGCGGGAAAAACGGGCGACCCCTGTCGATATCGCAAGGGGTGGCCCGGAAAAGGGGGTGTATCCGGGCGAGGTGCAGGCGAAAAGCGGAAGATATCCGTTGGAGCTAGGAAGGACAGGAGGGGGTGGTGGGGAGGCACCGCCGGGCGGGAAGACAATATGAGAAAGGGGAAGGTCTGCCAGAAGCAGACCTTCCCCATAAGGGTCGGGTTGGGTAGGCTCGGGCTGAACCGGGCCGGATCGGCTAGTCGATCAGGCCACGGGCGCGGAGGGCGGCCGTGTTGTCCGGCTCGCGGCCGGCGAAGCTCTTGTAGAGCGTCATCGGCTCCTCGGAGCCGCCCTTCTCCAGGAAGGTCTCCTTGAACTTCTTCGCGAGCGCGAGGTCGTACGGACCGTCGGGCGAAGCGGCGAAGATGCTGAAGGCATCCTTGTCGAGCACCTCGGACCACAGGTAACCATAGTAGCCGGCGGCATAGCCGCTGGAGAAAATGTGGTTGAAGTAGGTCGAACGGTAGCGGAAGGTGATCTCCGGGATCAGGCCGATCTCGTCGGCGATCTGCTTCTCGAAGGCGTCGATGTCGACACCCTTGGTCGAAGACAGCTCATGCCAGCGCATGTCGAGGATGGAGGCGGCGCAGAGTTCCGTGGTCATGAAGCCCTGGTTGAACTTCTTGGCGGCCAGGATCTTCTGGACGAGCTCGGCGGGGATGGTCTCGCCCTGCGCGTTCTTGGCGTAGCGGGCGAGCATCTCAGGCTGGAAGGCCCAGTTCTCGTTGAACTGGGAGAACATCTCCACGAAGTCGCGGGTGACGTTGGTGCCGCTCACCGAAGCGTAGTGGCACTGGGTCAGCAGCCCGTGCAGGGCGTGGCCGAACTCGTGGAAGGCCGTCTCGACGTCGTCGATGGAGAGCTGGTCGTCGGAGAAATTGCAGACGTTGACGATGATCGGGCGGACTTCGTTGCCGTCGGGGCTTATAGTCGGTCGTGAAAATGCCCAGCAGGGAGCCGTCCTCGGCCGTGACCTTGTAGGCGCGGACCTGCGGGTTATACACAGGCACGTCCTCGAGGCGCTCGAAGTTGACGCCGTAGAGGATGTGGGCGTTGGTGAAGATGCCGTTGACCACGCTGTCGATCTGGAAGTAGGGCTTGGTCAGCGACTCGTCCAGGTCGTATTTGGCCTTGCGGACCTTCTCGGCGTAGTACCACCAGTCCCAGGGCTCGATCTTGGAGCCGGCCGGCAACTTGCCCGCCTTGACGTCCTGATCCATCACGGCCTGCATGTCAGCAAGCTCCACCTTGGCCTTGGCCACGGCGGCCTTCATGATGCCGGCGAGGAAGTTGTCCAC
>LUZH01000178.1 GCA_001602885.1 Bacteroidales bacterium Bact_16
GGCGCCGTAGTACTCGAACGGACGGTAGGTGCGGCCGGTCAGCTCGCTGATCTCGCCCATGTAGCGGGCCACGATGTCCGGCACGGCCTCATAGGCCTGGTTGCGGGACTCGACGGCCTGGAAATAGACGTCGCCGTTCTGCGCGGTACCGCGGGTGACGGGGGCGTCCGGATTCAGCGCGCGGGCGCGGAAATTCTCGAGGGACTTCTTGCTGACCATCTTCTTGAGGTCCTCCTCGTCGATGGCCTCGATCTTCTGGATCTCGTGGGAGGTGCGGAAGCCGTCGAAGAAGTGGAGGAAGGGCAGGGAAGACTTGATGGCGGAAAGATGCGCCACGGCGGCGATGTCCTGGGCCTCCTGCACGGAGCTGGAGGCGATCATCGCGAAACCGGTCTGGCGGCAGGCCATCACATCCTGGTGGTCACCGAAGATGGAGAGGGCGTGGGAAGCCAGGGCGCGCGCGGACACGTGGAAAACGGCCGGCAGCATCTCGCCTGCGATTTTGTACATATTCGGGATCATCAGGAGAAGACCCTGGGAAGCCGTATAGGTGGTCGTCAATGCACCAGCCTGCAGGGAACCGTGCACGGCACCCGCGGCGCCGGCCTCACTCTGCATCTCAGTGACCTTGACGGTCTCGCCCCAGAGGTTCTTCTTGCCGTGGGCAGCCCACTCGTCCACGTTTTCCGCCATCGTGGACGACGGCGTGATCGGGTAGATGGCAGCGTGCTCGCTGAACAGGTAAGCGATATTCGACGCTGCCTGGTTACCATCACAGGTGATGAATTTCTTTTCTTTAGCCATAAATGTCTAGATAGTTTTAGTATGTTTTATATTTATTTCAAGACAGAATCTAATTAATATACAAATGTACGAAGAAATCTTGATTCATTCAAATTAAATTTCCCCTCTTTTCCCCTTGCCCTTTCCGCGCCCGTTTCCGCCCGTTCCAGGGTTCGTTTCAGCTCCGTCCCAGGGTCCGTTTCCGCACCGTCTTCCCTGCTTTTTCCCTGCCTTTTCCCCGCTTATTTCCAGCTTATTTCCCGCCCGAATTCCCCAACCACCACCGGGAGCACCCGCCCCCATTTCCGCTCCCGCAACCACCTCCACCCCTCGACTACTGTGGGTGTTTTCCCCCACAGTAGCGCCTCATTCCATTGGCCGGGCAGCTACCTCGCTTGCCGGCAACGGGCGTCCGTCCCGAGCCCCCAGAGCTCGGGGTGGACATCGCCCGTAACCGCCGGACGCAACGTCCGGTGGTTGTGCCAAGCCCCGCCCGGCCTCACTAGGATTGCCCGTTTTTCGTAATCGGCACATCATCAGTGCATTGTGTGAATTAACTGGCTAAAATTTTACCCCGTTACTTCGCTTAATCCACCGACTATCAAGAACTTATGAAAAACACCCGCCAAGCCTTCCCGGGCAGATATCGCTTCTCTTCTCCCATCCTCTTTCTTCTTCGTAACGGGACAGGCCGTTTTTGCAAATATCTATCACTGAGTCGATTGTGGTTTCGCTTAGGGGAATAATCCCCAAAGCGATAAAGGAACTGCCTGAAAATTAAGTAGATACAAAAAACGCGCGCGTAGGGTGAGGTAACAGGGATGATGGGAGGATAGTGGTTGGAGCTGGGATCGGCCCAATCAGGTCGAGGCTGACGTGGATGGGCCGGGCAGGGCTTGATTTGCAACTTGTTGATAATCAATCATGGGTGGACGAGGGGACAATTTTGCGGGTATCTGGCCCGCCTGGGGCGGGGAAAACGGGCGAGTCTTATCAAGGGGACTGGCGCGGAAATGGCGGAAAATCCGGGCGAGGTGCAGGGGAAAAGTCTCAGGTCCGTGGATATCAATGGAGTTCAGTGCAAGCGACCTGTGGGGCGGAGGGGGTGGGGCGGAGGGAGTGAGAGAGGGAACGAGGGGAGGGGGAACTGGTGAATGGAAAAAAAGCGTAACTTTGGGTGAGGAAATCAAGGGCCGAGGAACTGGGCCGAAGAGTTAAGAATGAAGATTGTCTGCGATAACAAGATTCCGTTCCTGCGGGGGGTGTTCGAACCCTACGCGGAGGTCGTGTACCTGCCGGGCGGGGAGACCACGGCGGCGGTGGTGCGCGACGCGGACGCCGTCGTCACGCGTACCCGTACGCGTTGCGACGCGGCGCTGCTCGCGGGGTCGGCCGTGCGGGTGGTCGCCACAGCCACGATCGGCTACGATCACATCGACACGGCGTGGTGCGAGGCGCACGGCATCCTGTGGCGCAATGCGCCCGGATGCAACTCCCGCTCGGTGCAGCAGTATGTCGGCGCGGCGCTCTGTGCGCTGGCGCGCCGGCACGGGCTGCAGCTGGAGGGGATGACGCTGGGTGTTGTGGGCGTGGGCAACGTCGGCGCCAAGGTGGCGCAGACCGGCGCCGCGCTGGGAATGCGGGTGCTGCTCTGCGACCCGCCGCGCGCCCGGCGCGAAGGCCCGGACGGCTTCGTTTCCCTGGACGAGATCATTTCGCGGAGCGACATCGTCACGCTGCACGTTCCGCTTTCCCGCGAGGGGGAGGACGCCACCTGGCATCTCTTCGACGCGGCGCGCCTGGCGGCGATGCGTCCGGACCAGCTCCTGATCAATTCTTCCCGCGGCCCGGTCGTGGACAACGCCGCGCTGAAGGCCGCGCTGGCGGCGAAAGCGCTGCGCGGCGCGGTGCTGGACGTGTGGGAAGAGGAACCGGCGCCAGACAGCGGCCTGCTGGACCTGGTGGACATCGCTACGCCGCACATCGCCGGCTACAGCGCCGACGGCAAGGCGGCCGGCACGGCCGCGGCCGTGCAGACGGTGGCCGCGCGGCTGGGCCTGCCCCTGACGGGCTGGCGTCCGTCGGGCATCCCTGCCCCGGCGCAGCCCCTCTCTTTCGCACTCGACGCCGCCGGCAAACCCCTGCAGGAAGTGCTCTCGCAGGCGCTTCTGTACACCTACGACATCCTTGCGGACGACCGCGCGCTCCGGGCGCATCCGGAATGCTTCGAGCAGCTGCGCGGCGACTATCCGGTCCGCCGCGAGCCGGCCGCCTTCGTCGTCCGCCTGCGGGGCGGCGCGGACGCCGCCGCGCGCCTGCGCGCCCTGGGATTCCGCGTCGAAGAATAGCAGGCCTGTCGGGCCTGCCAGGACAGAAAAAAGGGAGAGGCGAGCGCCTCTCCCTTCTGTTTTACTGGATCGTGATGTCCTCTGCGCCGACCGCCGAGACGATGCGCTTGACGAGGCCCTGGAGCACGGCGCCGGGGCCGAGCTCGCGGAACTCCGTGGCGCCGTCCGCCAGCATGTTCTTGACGGACTGGGTCCAGCGGACCGGGGAGGTCAACTGCTGCAGGAGGTTGTCCTTGATGCGCTGCGGGTCGGTCTCCGGCAACGCGGTGACATTCTGGTAGATAGGGCACTTCGGGGCGTGCACTTCGGTGCGCTCGATGGCCTTGGCCAGCTCGATGCGGGCAGGCTCCATCAGCGGGGAGTGGAACGCGCCGCCGACGCTCAGCGGCAGGGCGCGCTTCGCGCCCGCGGCCTTCATGGCCTCGCACGCGGCGGCGATGGCTTCCTTCTCGCCGGAGATGACCACCTGGCCGTCGCAATTATAGTTGGCGGGGATTACGACGCCGTCGATGCTGGCGCAGATCTCCTCGACCTTCTCGTTGGGCAACGCGATGACGGCCGCCATGCCGCCGGGGACCTTCTCGCAGCACTTTTGCATCTCGTTGGCACGGACCGCCACGAGGCGCAGCGCGTCCTCGAAATCAACGGCGCCCGCGGCCACGAGGGCGGAGAATTCACCGAGGGAGTGGCCGCCGACCATGTCGGGGGCGGGGAGACCTTCGGTGCAGAGGGCCGTCACGACGGAATGCAGGAAGATGGCCGGCTGCGTGACGTTCGTCGCGCGCAGGTCTTCGTCCGATCCTTCGAACATGATGTCGGTAATGCG
>LUZH01000179.1 GCA_001602885.1 Bacteroidales bacterium Bact_16
CGCAGAAGAGGGCCTGCTCGACCACGCTCTTGGTGGCCGCCACGGCCTCCTCCCAGCCGCAGCCGAGCACGTGGCCCGCGGCGCAGGCCTGCTGGATGGGCGTGTCGGGGTTGGCGCTCAGCGAGAAGGTCTCCTTGTTGCCTTCGGCCTGCAGCTTGCGGGCCAGCGCGAGGGCTTCCTTGGTCCGGCCGGAGTTGGAGTCGACCAGGACGGTGAAGCGGCTCAGGTCATATTCGGCGGCCTGCCGGGACCCGTCGGTCTGGATATCGGCGGCGAGGCCCCAGCGCAGCGACACGCGGCGGGCGTTCTTGGCCGGGAAGATGCGGGAAGATCCCTCGCCGGAGAAGAACATCCTGCCCGTCTTGCGGACGGAGTCCGCGACGAACTTGGAGCAGTCAGGGTCGAATTGGGCCACCGTGGGGACGGTCCCCATCATTTCTTGCACCAGGTAATACTGGGCATACTTGTTTTCTTTCAGGTTCATAAATCAATTTTTATATGCGCTCACGCAGCTCTTCGAGGCGCTTGAGGTTGACCGCGGTCTCGGACCGGATCTGCTTGACGAAGCTGTTGTCTTCCAGCGTGCCGATCGCGGCGACCATCTCCTCGGCATTGCGGTAGGTGGCCTTGCGGAACGGGTTCTCGTGGTCTTTCTGACGGGTGCGGTACACCTCGTCGCAGATGAAGCGCTGGATACGCATCTCCGCCTCGATGGCCTGCTGCCAGGCCGCCGCGTCCATCCGTTCGACGCCCATCAGGCAGCAGAGCGAGAGATAGGCATGGCGCAGCTTGTCAACGGGGTAGCGTCTCCAGATGTCATTGTAGCGCTTGTGGATGTCTTTCCAGGAGGCCAGCTTGCCGCTCCGGATATCGGCGCGGATGCGGTCGAATTCGGTCAGCATCATCAGCTGCCCGCCCAGGTTGATCCACTCGCGTTGACGACGGCTCTTGAGGAATGCAGACAAGGAGGTGAGCGTCTCGCCCGGATTGGCATCCAGGTAGTCCATCACGTTGACCATGGCGTAATGCACGAGCATGTCGCCATAGGCGTGGTAGGCCCGCCAGGGTTTGCGGATGAGCGCGGGGCGCTTGCTTTTCTCCATGCCTTCGCCGAATACCTCAAGGGCGTCCACCGTCCCGGAGTCTCCGTTGAGCAAGTCGCGGCCCTTAGCCCGCAGCTGCTCGTCTTTGAGTCTGTCGAAGGATTTATTCTCTTTGCGATACCAGGCCTTGGCCGTCCAGAGCTCCAGCAGTTCGCGGGCGTGGATGACCTCCTCCATGCTGTCGGGGGCGTAGGTATCGAACTCGATATTCTGATTCTTGGTGATCCGCTTGTCGCGGGTCTTGTATTTCCAGTTGTTGCGCGCCAGCGCGTAGAGATTCTCGCTCCACCAGAAGCAGGGCGTGATCTCGAGCCGGTCCTCCTTGGCGTTGTTGCTCAGCAGGGAGAACGGGAGCGGGATGTTGAGCTCGGCAGGATAGTCGGCCTTGGCGAGGAGCGTGTAGCTGGCGAAGACGCTGGAATGCTTGATGCTCGTGCACAGGCCCGGCCAGAAGCCGCGGCCGGCGACCACTTCGTTGTCGTTGGTGCGGCTGTTGTGGTTGGAGCCGATGGTCGCGCCGGCGGCCATGTTGCTCTGGCCCTTGACGCAGGCGGCCACCAGGAAGGAATTGTTGTGGTGCTGCTCGTGCGCCGGGAAGATGAGGTTGTTGAGGACCTCGCAGCAGGAAATCGTGGAGTTGTCGCCGAGGATGGAGTTGATCAGGCGGGCGCCGAACTTGAGGGCGCTGTTGTTGCCGATCACGAAACGGATGGCCGTGCAGGAGTAGAAGACACGGCTGCCCAGGCCCATGATGCCGTTGACCATGATGACGTTCTCGCCGATCTGGGACGGCTCCTTCTCGGAGGAGTTGATCGTGATGTTCTTGAGCTTGCTCGCACCCTTGATGTAGCAGGCGGCGCCGATCTTCGCGTCCTTGATGATGGAGGAATTCTTGATCACGCATCCCTCGCCGATGGTGCCGTAGTAGCCGCGATGGCTGTCCACGGAGGCCTGGGTGATCTCGCGGAGCTTCTGCTGCAGGGGCTCGTCGTCGATGTACTTGGCCCACATATAGGCGTCCGCCGTCGTCATCCCGTCGAAGGGATAGACGGCGCGGCAGCCCGTCTCGTTCATCACCTCGATCTTGACGCGGACCTCCTCGGGCTCGCCGTCCTTGATGACGCCGTTGCCGAACTTGGCGTGGTCCGTGGTGCACATCTCCTCGATGTTGAAGAGCATGCAGCGGTTGCCGATGATATAGTGGGAGAGATAATGGACGTTGTGGATGGCGCAGTCGTCGCCGATGTCGCAGGAGTGGATCGAGGAGTTGGTGATGCCGATCGGCAGCCGGAGGTCGTGGAACTGGAGGCCGTTCTCGGTCACGCGCCCGATGCGGACCGTGCCGTAGAACTTGTTGTTCTTGATCCCGTGCGGGCGGAAGTCGTCCGTGACCAGGATGGTGTCCCAGCTGGCGGCCGTGTTGTCGTTCATGACCAGGGTCTCGATCTCGTCGCTGGTGAGGTGCCGCCAGCCGCCGCGCGGCTTGCGCACCTGCTTGTTGCGGATATAATACTTATCCTTCCCTTCGGGAATGAATTTGGGATCGATCCAGCCGTTGATGAGCTTTTCGGGAGGTAGAACAGTGACCTTTTCCATGGTTATCTTGTGTTATAACATACAAATATACATTATACAACCCGAAAATCTTTCTTCATTCGGCAAAAAATGAAGGGTCCTGCTTCACAGCAGGACCCCCAAGCAATTCTAACCTAAAATTAAACCTATGAAAAAACTATTCGGTTTAATTCAGTTGCAATATCTGTGCCATTATGGTTATTCGGCGAGTTTAATTGTGATGATTTTTACATCCTGCACCGGGCAGTCACGGCGGTCGGTCTCGACGGCGGCGATCTTGTCGATCACGTCGATGCCTTCGATGGTCTCGCCGAAGACGGTGTATTCGCCGTCGAGCTGGGCGCAGTTGCGCTCATCCTGGACAAGATAGAACTGGGAGCCGGAAGACTCCTTGTAGGGGTTGACGGCGTCGCCGCGGCGGGCGGCAGCCAGGGCGCCCTTCTTGTGGTTGTGCGCAGGCACGAACTCGGCGGGGACGGTGTAGTCCGGGCCGCCCGTGCCGAAGCGCGGCTTGTTGTTGGCGTCCTTGGTGAGCGGATCGCCGGCCTGGATCATGAAGCCGTCGATGACGCGGTGGAAGAGGATGCCGTCATAATACTTCTCCAGGGCCAGCTTCGCGAAGTTCTCGCGGTGCTTGGGCGTGTCTGCATACAGTTTGATCTTGATGACACCCATCGAGGTGATGATGTCGAAGACCGGCTCGGCCGGCAGGTTGGCGATTTTGTCCATCGTGCGTTGGGTTTGTTCCGCTGCCGCGACCGAGTCGGCGGCGGCCTGCGCCGCTGCCTGCTCAGCCTTCTTGGCGGCGTTGCCGCCGCAGCTGACCAGCAGCGCGGCTGCGCCGAGGCAGCAGAGGGTAAGGGTTAATAAACGTTTCATATTGCTTTTGATGATTTGATTTCGCGCCAGGCGACAAGGATGTACAGCCCGAGCAGCAGCGTCCCGACGGACATCTGCAGCCAGGCGGGCAGCGTCCGCAGCCAGAACCAGTAGATGGCGAACATCGCGCCTGCGACCAGCACGAACTTGCCGATCGCCTTGAGGTCATACGGGATGGGATATTTCTTCTGCCCGAGGAAATAGCTGATCAGCATCGCGATGCCGTAGCCGGCAAAACCGCCCCACGCGCAGGCCCAGTAGCCGATCTTCGGTACGAAGAGGACGTTGATCCCGATCATCACCGCCACGCTGATGGCGCTGATGACGGCGCCCCACCAGTTCTGGTCGGTGAGCTTGTACCAGAAAGACAGGTTGAAATAGACGCCCATGAAGATCTCCGCCATCATCACGACCGGGACAACCCCGAGGCCCTCCCGGTAGGACTTACCCACGATATGCTGCAGGATCGGCATATAGATCATCACGGCCAGGAATGCCAGCAGCGTGAAGATGACGAAGTATTTGGTCCCGTCGGCAAGCGTAGCGGGATTCTGCTTGTCTTTGTTGTCTGCGAAGACGATGGGCTCGTAGGCATAGCGGAAGGCCTGCGTAAGCAGCGCCATCACCATCGCGATCTTGACGCATCCTCCATAGATGCCAAGCTGGACCGCTCCCTCCTCGCCCGGCATCAGCTTGGGAAGCAGGATCTTGTCTGCCACCTGGTTGAGCACGCCCACGAGGCTGAGCAGCAGCAGCGGCCAGGCGTAGACCAGCATCTGCTTCGCCAGCCCCTTGTCGAAACCATATGCGATGCCCCGCATCTCCGGGATGAAGAGGAAGGAAACCAGCGTCGTGCAAATAAGGTTCGTCAAGAAAATAAGCCCCACGCCGTAGTTGCTCTGGATGAAGAGGTCATGCAAAGCCGGGGAATTCGGCATCACGAGGAAGATGAAGAGGTTGAGCAGGATGCTCGGAATGATGAAGGCGAACTTCAGCGCGACAAAGCGCAACGGCCGCTTCTGCTGCCGCAGGCGGCTGAACATCACCGCCTGGAACGCGTCCTGTACCGTGATCAGTACAAAGATGCCGACATACTCGGGGTGGGCCGCATAGCCCATTGCGCCGGCAACCGGACGCAGCAGAAGGAGGACGGCGGCCAGGAAAAAGAGGCCCACGCCGCCCACCATCCGGAGGGCGTTGCTGTAGACCATCCTGTCGTCCACGCCGGGCTTGCTGCCATAGCGGAACAGGGTCGTCTCCATGCCGAAGGTCAGCAGCGCGAAGAACAGCGCCGTGTAGGCGTACAGGTTCGTGACGATGCCATAGCCCCCACTCTCCACGGGAATGATGTGGGTGTGGGGAATCACCAGCAGGTAATTCAGGAACCGGCCGACGATGCTGCTCAAGCCGTAGAGCGCCGTGTCTTTTGCTAGACTCTTCAGATTCATACGAAAGACAAATATACAAAAAATCCGGCAGGGCGCCGGATTTTCTGTCTGTCAATGCTTCAGTCCAAAACGGGTTACAGGGAACGCTCAGCGAACCAGTTGGTGACGGTAGTGGTCTCCGAAACAGGGCCGGAAAGGCCGAACAGATTCATCTGCGGCGTCTCCTTGTAATAGAACTGAGTCGGTTCGTAGTAACCATCCCGCACATCCTTCTCACAACGGGCCTTGAATTCGTCCCAGACATATTCCGGCACGGCGCTGCGATCAATCAGCCAGGACGTTCCGTACCAGTCGTCCGCCGACTGGTACGGCTGATAGGCATTCTTGAATTCGACCCGCTTCTGGACGCCGTCGTGGAAAATGAAGAACACGTCGGTCCCGCCGTCATTGACAAGCGCACGGACATCACAGCCCTGATAACGCTCCCGGATAAAGCCCAGCAAGTCATCAAAGCCGACAGTCCGGGCGAGTGAGTTGTAGTCGCTCTTGACGTGATCGATCAGATTGCCGTTCTCATCAATCACGGCGGAGTGAGTGCCGACATGGTTGGGGCCAAGATCCGTGTAGAAGGTGAATTGGTAATAGGTATCCTCTATGCCGCGGCGCGAGAACTCCATGATTCCTTCGCGCTTGCCGAAGAACGCAATGGGCGCCTCCAGGCCATTGCTCATCTTGTTGAAAGTCGCCAGAACAAGGTCAGGAAGATCCAAGAACTGGTCTCTGGCATATTCACGGGCGGTCATCTGCCACTCACCATCCTGATAGATGACCCGTCCGCTGTGTCCGGCAGGGTCTACGAACTCGATGTTGACGCAGTTCCCGTCATAGTCCGCATAAGTAACTTCGGAATCACTCCCACAACGCTGGTAGAAATCCTTCTGGAATTCATCGGGAACATTGGCTTTCGTGAGGATTGTTTCCGGGAAATCCTCGGACCCGCAAGAGCACATAGCTCCGGCAACGCAAAAGAGCAAGGCTGCCTTCAAAACTGATGCTTTCATAAGTAGGTTATTTGATACGGAAGGCCAAAACTACAAAAAGAGGGCCACAGGGCCCTCTTTTTATGATAAAACAGCCTTTCGGCGAATTAGTCGTTGAGGGAGAAACGCTTGGTGGCGACGACCTTGGCGTCCTTGTCGAAGGCGGCGAGCGCCTGGGCGACCGTGGACTTGTCGTCGGCCATCTGGTACTCCTGCTCCATCAGGGTGTTCTCCTTGAGGAACTTCTGGACACGGCCGTTGGCAATGTTCTCGACCATCTGGGCAGGAAGGTTCGCGGCCTTCTCGGCGCTGACGGTCTTGATGATCTCGCGGGCCTGGGCGGCCTGCTCGGGCGTGATCCAGCCCTTGGACATGTTGGACTCGATGTGGTCCTCGCTGTCCACGTGGGCAGGGTTGATGCCGGCCTTCTTGAGGGCTGCGTCGACAGCCTTCTGGACCTGCTCCTCCTTGGTCTTCTCGATCGCGACCTTCTTCTCGTTCTCGAGCACCTCGGCCGGGCAGTCAG
>LUZH01000180.1 GCA_001602885.1 Bacteroidales bacterium Bact_16
AAAATCGAAGGTTGAGAGCTGCTCGGCCCGGCCTTTCCGGACAACAACCGTAAGCTCGTAGTGAGCCGAATTCTTGTGGTCGGCGGTGTGCACGGCCCATCCGTTTCTGTCCAGATAGACCGCCTTGCCGCCGGCGTTGATCATCGGCTCGATACACAGGACCATTCCGTCCACCAGGTGGGTGCCGCGGCCCGGACGCCCATAGTTGGGCACGCCCGGATTCTCGTGCATCTCCCGGCCGATTCCGTGCCCTTCGAGTTCGCGGACCACGGAAAAACCGAATGATTCAGCATACGATTGCACCGCGTATCCGATGTCTCCGATCCGCGCACCCGCGACAGCCGCAGCGATGCCTCTGTAGAGCGACTCCTTCGTCACGTCCAGGAGCTTCCGGGTCTCCGGCGACACCTCCCCCACGGGGAAGGTGTAGCAGGAGTCGCCGTTATAGCCCTTATAGAGCGTGCCGATGTCGGCGCTGACGATGTCGCCCTCCTTGAGGACATAGTCGGACGGAAAACCGTGGACGACCACATCGTTGACCGAGGCACAGATGGCTGCCGGGAAGCCCTCGAAACCCAGGAAGCTGGGAATCGCGCCGTTGTCGCGAATGAAAGTCTCGGCCACCTTACTCAACGTTTTCGTTGTCACACCAGGGGCGACCGCTTTACCGACTTCCGCCAACGTCTTCGAGACGATGATCGCATTTTCGCGAAGCAGCTCGATTTCTTCTTCTGTCTTAGGCTTAATCACAACCGTTCAATTAAAATCAAAGAACTACATACCTGAGCGCCCGCTGAGACGGCCGGTCTTCATCAGACCGTCGTAGTGGCGCATCAGCAAATAACTTTCCACCTGCTGCAGCGTGTCGAGAACCACACCCACAAGGATCAACAGCGAAGTGCCGCCGTAGAAGCTTGCGAAGGCGTTGGAGATACCGAAAATCATCGCAAGGGCAGGGAGGATGGCGATGATGCCCAGGAAGATGGAACCGGGGAGGGTAACTCTGGACATGATGGTGTCCAGATACTCCGCGGTCGGCTTGCCGGGCTTGACGCCGGGAATGAATCCTCCATCCTGCTTCATTCTTTCGGCCATCGCCGACGGGCTGACGGTAACGGCCGTGTAGAAGTACGTGAAGATCACGATCAGGATGAAGAAAATGAGGTTATACCAGAATCCCTGGTAGTTGCCGAGAGTCGCAGCAAGTCCGCGCGTGGCGTCGAACTTGGAGAAGATGATCGGGAAGAGCATCAGCGCCTGGGCGAAGATGATAGGCATCACGCCGGCTGCGTTGACCTTGAGCGGGATGTACTGGCGGACACCGCCGTACTGACGGTTGCCGATCACGCGCTTGGCGTACTGCACGGGCACGCGGCGGACAGCCTGCACCAGTGCGACAGCAGCCAGCACGACGAAGAACCAGATCACGAGCTCGACAATCAGGAGGATCGGACCACCGTTGTTGGCGGAGAACTTGTCCTGGAACTCGGCGATCAGGGCGTACGGCAGGCGGGCCACGATACCGATCATGATGATCAGGGAGATACCGTTGCCGATACCACGGTCAGTGATCCGCTCGCCGAGCCACATCACGAACATCGAGCCGGCCATCAGGATGACCGTGGAAACAATGTTGAACATGAAGTCGCTCCAACCCAGCTGGTTGACAGCCACGAAAGCGGCGGCAGGAATCTGGTTGTGGACCGTAGCCATGTAGGCCGGGCCCTGGATGCAGATCACGAGGATGGTCAGCCAGCGGGTCATCTGGTTGATCTTCTTGCGGCCGCTCTCGCCCTCCTGCTGGAGTTTGCGGAAAGTGCCGGAGAAGACACCCAGCAGCTGGATGATGATGGATGCCGAGATGTACGGCATCACACCCAGTGCGAAGATCGAGGCATTACCGAAGGCGCCGCCGGAGAACATGTTCAGGAGGCCGACAAGGCCTTCGCTGGCAGTGCTCTGAAGACCGGCAAGCATGGACGCGTCAATGCCCGGAAGGACCACGAAACAGCCGAAACGGTAAACCAGGATCAGCACGAACGTGTAGGCGAGTCTCTTGCGGAGCTCCTCGATCTTGAAGATGTTCTTGATTGTCTCGATAAACTTCTTCATGGCTATTCAATTACGACCGCCTTGCCACCGGCGGCTTCGATTTTGGCGATAGCGGACTTGGAGAAACCATGGGCGGTAACGGTGACCGCGGCCTTGATTTCGCCATTTCCGAGCACCTTCACGAGGTCGTTCTTACCGGCCAGGCCAGCGGAAACGATCTCAGCGATACCAATCTCCTTCAGGCCGGCAGCGGCGGCGAGGGCCTCGATGTCAGCGACATTGATGGCCTTGTACTCGACGCGGGTCGGGTTCTTGAAGCCGAACTTCGGCAGACGGCGCTGGATAGGCATCTGGCCTCCTTCGAAGCCGATCTTGTGCTCGTAACCGGCACGGGCCTGGGCGCCCTTGGTACCGCGGGTGGCGGT
>LUZH01000181.1 GCA_001602885.1 Bacteroidales bacterium Bact_16
ACAGCTCGACGTCGAAATCTTCGGCGAAGAAAAGGGGGCAGGGGACGACGCTCGCGCGGGCTTCGAAGACCGGCTCCGTCTCGGCGTCGCGCTCGCCGCAGAGCGCCGGGACGCCGGGCTTGAAGATGCCCGCCTTCTCGGCGGCGATGGCGCCGCGCGTGCCGCCCAGCAGGGCGCAGTGGTCCAGGCCGATGCTGGTCACGACGGCGAGCTCGGGCGTGAGGATGTTGGTGCTGTCCAGCCGGCCGCCGAGGCCGACCTCGATCACGGCGATGTCCACGTCGATGTCGGCGAACCACTTGAAAGCCAGGCCGGTGGTGATTTCGAAGAAAGAGAGGCCCTCCAGGTCGCGCTCCCGCTCCGTGAGGAAGCGGAAGACTTCCTCGCGCGGGATCATCGACCAGCCGCCGGGCTCCACGAGCTTGATCCGCTCGCGGAAATCCACCAGGTGCGGCGAGGTGTAGAGGCCGACCCGCAGGCCCGCCCCGGCGAGGGCGGCCGCGAGCATCGAGCTCACCGAACCCTTGCCGTTGGTCCCGGCCACGTGCACGGCGCGGAGCCGCTGCGCCGGATGGCCCAGGGCGGCGTCCAGGCGCCGCATCCCGTCCAGGCCGGGCTTGTAGGCGCCGGTCGTGAATCCCTGGTTCTGCACGCTCGGATGGCGGGCATAAAGCTCCTCGAGGAGCCGGGTGTAGGTAGCTTCTGTCAGGTCCATAGTTGCAACTGAATCCAAAATTAATTAATTTTACACGTTTTTAAAACGTGATGGCCGAAAAACTGACTGCTTTGCACGCGACCTACGTCCTCGACGGCGTGCAGGAGGAATACACCCCTGCGCAGCTCCTGGATGCAGTGACCGAGCCCGAGGGGCGGCACCCGCTGACCGCCCCGGCGGAGGAGCGTGCCGTGGACGAGACGCTCGATCCGGTGTTCCGGGGCATCGCCCTGGAGCCCGGCTGCACGGACGCCTATCTGGAGGCGGTCCTCGCCGCGAAGAAGCTGGTTCCGGCCGCCTCGGCCGACGCCTACACCCGCGTGCGGGTGGCCGCCGCGCTCATCGACGCGCTTTGGCGCACGGGGCATTTCCGCCTCGGCGACCTGCGGCTGGAGGCCTCCTGGCGCTGGGACGAGAAGCCCGTCGGCGCCCGCGCCGCCTTCTACGAATCGGTGCGCGCCGCCGCCGACTACGTCGACGCGCTCGGCCTCAAGTTCAGCGGCTACCGCTATGCCCGGACCTCGGGCGCTTCCGAGCTCACCCTCCGCACGCGCATCGCCCGCGACGCCGCCGAGGAGGACTACGGCTTCGTCAGCGAGCCGTTCCGCTCGGAGCATCCCGTGCTCGGCGCGCGCCGCTCCTGCCCCGGCACCCTGGCTCCCGATCCGCAGAGCTGGGTGATCTACGTCCCCTTCGACACGACCGATTTCCGCCTCGGCGGCTCGCTGCTCGCGCAGATCCTCGACGTGGGCGGCGGCCCCGCCCCGCAGATCACGGACGCCGACTATTTCCTCGACTGCCACGAAGTGATCCGCGAGCTGGTCGAGGACGGCATCCTGCTGTCCGGCGCCACGGTCGGCGAGGGCGGCCTGCTCAGGACCGTCCGCCAGATGGCCGACGGCGTGGGCCTGACCGTCGACGTGTCCGACGTCATGCGCGCCTACCAGGAGCAGGACGTGATGCGGATCCTGTTCGCCGAAGTGCCCGGCGCCGTGATCCAGATCCACGACGCGGACTTCGACTACCTCGACGCCGAGCTGCTGCTGCAGGACGTCGCCTTCTTCCCGCTGGGGCACCCTGTCCCCGGCCGGACGGACGTCCGGGTCAAGGCTTCCGCCAAGTCCGGCATCCAGACCATTTTGGAATCCCTCATGCAGAACGCAGAGGGAGAAGACTGAACCACATAACACTGTATGGGCAAACCAAAGATTTTCGTCCTC
>LUZH01000182.1 GCA_001602885.1 Bacteroidales bacterium Bact_16
GACGTCGAGCTGTTCGACACCGACCTCACCGGCCCCTACCAGGCCGCCAACCTCCGCACGGCCCTCGCCGCGCTGGAGCTGCTCGGCATCGACGCCGACCGCGAAGCGCTGGCGCACACGGCCGCCCGCACCGGCCTGCGCGGCCGCTGGGAGCGCCTCTGCGCCGACCCCGAGGTCATCTGCGACATCGGCCACAACCCGCCCGCGCTGACGATCAACTTCCGGCGCCTGCGCGAGAGCGGCCGGCCGCTGATCATCGTCTACGGCATCATGGCCGACAAGGACCTGGATGCCATCCGCCCCCTGATGCCCCCCGACGCGCACTACTTCCTCGTGGCGCCCCGGGGCGAACGCGCCCTGCCCGTCGCGGTCCTCGCCGCCCGGATGGACGGCTTCCGCTGCACCGTCTGCAGCAGCGTGCAAGACGGTGTGAATCAAGCTCTTGACGAAGCGAGATCCACCCCCGGATGCCTCGTCTACATCGGTGGCAGCAATTTTGTTGTAGCAGAGGCCATCGATTTGTTTGAACCTTTATAAAGCCCGCACTATGAGAGCGATCCGTTTGATGACACTAGCACTTCTGACCCTGATGAACCTACCCCACAACGCTTTCGCCCAGGACAAGGACGGCCACGTCCTGACCCGCCTCTGGGCAGACTACGGAAAGGCCGAGGACGCCGACCGTCCCCAGGACCAGGTCCGCATCCTCGAGCAGATCAAGAAAGAGGCCACGGACAAGCACCTGGCCTGGGATTTCTACGACGCCTGCGTCACCTATATCGAAGACCGGAGCAATATCAACTGGAAAGACCGGGATGCCGTCCGCAAGCAGACGGAAGTGGAAATGGAGCGTTTCGGCGAGCCGGTCGTCCTGTTCCATTATCGTCTGGAAGAAAATGGCGCCTTTACGGATTGGCGCGCATTCAAGCTGCGTCTGCCGGGCCTCCTGGCTTACGTACAGGAGCACAGGGCGCAGATGGAGCGCTCCCGTAACGTCCAGTTCTATGAAAATTGCCCTTCGCTTGAGGGACTGTACTATTACCCGGCACTTCGCCCCCTGATCCGGAACGACTACGAATACGCCCTGTGGGGCCTGCTGGCCGAAGGCGACGGCCCGGCCTGGGCGCAGCAGGTCGCCCGGGAATTCCCGCCGCAAAGCTACCCCCTCGACGCGCTCCTCGCGTTCACCCTTCTCCAAAAGGGCGACAGCGACGAGGCGGCGTATGAGAAATATGCCGCCGACTACGCCGGACAGGCGGCCGCCCTGCTCGCGCGCGACTGGCTCCTGCAGCGCCGCTTCGACGCGCTCAACCGCAAGGATGCCCGCACGCAGGAAGAATACCGGCAGCTCGCCCGCGACTGCGAGGCGCTGCAGGCCGACCGCAAGAAGTTCTCCGGCAGCGAAAAGGCCATCGCCGACTGCTGCACCGCTGCCGGCCAGATTCTCGAAGAGCTCAACGACCGGCAAATCCGGGCGTCCATCCAAAACGGCACCGTCACCCTCCACCTGCGCAACCTCCCCCAGGCCCGCGTCACCATCGTCAAGCGATACGGCGACGACAAGAAGCCGGTCTTCGAGCGGCTGGTCGCCAACACGCGCCGCAGTTTCTATATCGAGGACGAACTTACCTTCGGGCTGCCGGCCATCGACGACGGGTCGTATACCCTCCGCTGTGAGGAAGGCAAGACCGAGTTCGAGACGAATTACGAGAAATACACGCTTTCCCTGGCCGTCAAGCGCGATTACGACGGCTACGGCGTCTATGTGGCCGACTTCATCACCGGCGAGCCCGTGTCCGGCTGCGACATCCTGCTCCTGCGCGACGGCAAGCAGGTCGACGGGGTCAAGGCCCTCCCGATCGACGGCTTCACCTACCTGCCGGAGCGCTTCGCCAGCCAGATAGAGAAGGACCGCCGGCACGACTACTCCGTCCAGGCCACCCTGGTCAAAGACGGCCGGAAGCACTCGTCGCGCCAGGAAGGTTTCTATTTCCGCAAGCAGGAGGCGGTCAGCACGGACAATCCCGCCCGCCATCACGCCGAGATCCTGACCGACCGCAGCGCCTTCAACCCCGGCGAGACCGTACACTTCAAGGTCCTGCTCTATGAAGGGACCTATGAATTCGCGACGCGCCCGGACGGCATCCGGCTGCACGCCACGCTCACCGACCCGTCCGACAAGCTGGTCGGCGAGTCGGACCTCGTCACGGGCGAATTCGGCTCCGCCGCAGGCTCCTTCGTGCTCAAGAAGGGCGAGCGCGGCGGCATGTACACCATCGCCGTCAGCGAAGACGGGAAAGAAATCGCCCGCGCCCGCGTCCGGGCCGACGAATTCGTCCTGCCGACCTTCTCGCTCGAGTGGGCGCCCGACGGGCGCTTCTATCTCCCGCAGGACAACGTCACCGTCCGGGGCAACGTCAAGAGTTATTCCGGGCACAGCCTGGGCACGGCTACAGCCCGTTATACCGTCGAGAGCAACGGCGAGACCCTCGCCGAAGGCCCGCTGGCGCTGGATGCCTCGGGCGATTTCGACATCCGTTTCACCGCCCCGGAAGGAAATGACCGCGTCTATTATGGCTATTATGGCCTGAACGTTTCCGTCCGCGTCACCGTCACCGACAGCACGGGCGAAACGCTCTCGTTCAACAAATCCATTCTGATCCGCAGCAGGCTGTCCCTCTCCGTCGATGTCCGCAACCGGTGCGCCGGCCGCGTCCAGATGGCTTCACGGCGCAGCAGCGGCATTCTCGTCGGCGACGACTTCATCCGGGCCTGCTTCATATCCTGCGGCGCGGAGGAAACCCACCCGACCCTGAAGATCTCCTACAAGGTCCTGCGCGGCGCCACGACGCTCCTTTCCGGCGAAGCCCCCGACGGCCGGCCCGTCGACCTGTCCCTGGCCGGCCTCCCGTCGGGCCTGTACACCGTCGAGGCCACCGCCACGGCCCGGAGCGACGCCGGGAAAGAATATACGCAGACGACCAGCTGCGAAATCATCAAGTGCGCCGACTCCGACACCGCGCTGGACGCCGACGTCCGCTGCTTCTTCAAGGAGCTGCCGGACGACGGCCAGGGCATCGCGCTGCAGATTGGCGCCACCACCGGCCCTGTTTGGGCGGTGGTGGAGCTCTACGGCGACGGCAACCGCCTGCTGGAGAAGCGCATGGTGCGTCTCGCCGGCATCCGCGGCAAGGCCGGTTCGCTGGAGACGGTCCGCTTCGCGCGCAAGAGCAGCTACCCGGAGGCGCTGACAATCAACGTATTCTGGTTCCGCGACGAAGACTCCTGCAAGTATTCCGTTTCTTCTTACAAGGCGGCCGATCCCTTCCAGCTCCCGCTCGCTTTCAGCCGGTTCCTCGACACGACGCTGCCCCACGCCGACTACCAGTTCACGATCCGCACCGGTGCCGGCACGGAAGTCGCCGCCACCATCTTCGACAAGAGCACGGAGACCCTCCAGTCCAATGTCTGGCACAGTTATTTCCCGGGCAGACGGACGCTGCCCCAGGTCCACTACGACCAGATTACCGGCACGGACTCCGCTTCGGACTACGGCGTCCGCTATCTGGCCCGCGGGACGAAAGCCATGAGTGCCAACGCCATACTCGGCTACTCCGCACCTGCTGAAGATCTCGTGCTGGCGGAAAGCGCCTCTCTGGACGCGTCATACGAAGAGGTGGATGAAGATTCTATCGCTTTCATGAAGGTGTCCGGACACACGGCGGGTACCCCTGCCGTCCGGTCGGATTTCGCCAACACGATCGCCTGGGAGCCGTTCCTGCGCGCCGACGACAACGGCGAGGTGACCTTCCGCTTCACCACCGCCGACAAGCTCTCGACCTATTATGTGCAGCTCTTCGCACACGACAAGGCCTTCCACAACGCCGCGCTCCGCCAGGAGATGGTCGTGACCCTGCCGGTCAAGGTGGCCCTCGTGCAGCCGCAATACCTCTATGAGGGCGACCGCTATGTGGCGCGCGTGACCGTGGCCAACAGCCTGGACAAGCCCGTCTCCGGCCGCATCAACGTCTGCTTCCTCGACGGCAAGGACCACAAGACCGCGCCGCTCATCTCCGAGGAGGAGCAGGCGGTCACCGTGCCGGCCGGCGGCAGCGCCGACTTCGGCTGCGCCATCTCCGCGCCGGCCGTCGCCGACCTGGGCCTGCTGGTCAGCTTCGTCGCCGACGAGGCGGACTACGGCTCCGACGCCGTGTTCGTGACGCTGCCGGTCAAGCCGGCGGTGCAGACGATCACCGAGGCGCACTCCGCGCTGATGCTCTCCTGGATGGACCGCGAGGCCATCCTCACCGCCCTGCGCGGCCAGTTCGTCAACGTGCCGGGCACGGCGGCGAGCCTGCGCGAGATTTCCATCCTGGACATGATCCGGGAGGCCATTCCCGAGAAGGTCCTGCCCACTTCCGACAACCTGCTGGCCCAGTCCGAGGCGCTCTTCGCCAACTGCCTGCTCGACCGGCTGCCCGATGCAAAGGGATCCGCCGCCACGGCGGAGCAGCGCGCGGAGATGTGCGCCAAGATCCTGTCCTGCCGCAACGAAGACGGCGGCTTCGGCTGGTTCGCCGAGATGCGCTCGTCGCCGCTGCTGACCAGCGTGCTGCTCGAGCGGCTCGCCGCGATGGGCGACGCCTGCCCGCAGGCGCTGCGCGACGCCATCCCCGACGCGGTCAAATACCTGGATGCCACCTATTTTGGCGATGCCGCCAGACCGCTGTGGTGCGGCGGCCTCAGCCTGGACCAATACCTCCACACGCGTTCGCTGTTCCCGGAAGTCGCCTTCACCCCGAAGGCGGACGCCAAGGTGATGCGCGAATTCAAGAAGGCCGCCAAGGCCTACCTCGTACCGGGCTCGAAGCGCGGCCTCAACGGGCAGGTTTTCGCCAAGGCCCGCCGGATGAAGACGCTCCGCGCCCTGCTGCAGAGCGAGGCCGGTGCGGCGCTCGCCCGCAACTGGGGCGTCTCGCTCTTCGCCAAGCGCCGCCTCGCCCGCTCGCTGGACAAGGACGTCGCTTCCCTGCTGCAATATGCCGTGCCGCACCAGAGCGGCGGCACCTACTACCCCAACGCCGTGATGCCGTGGCGCGGCCTGCTCGAGAGCGAGCTCTACGCCCACACGCTGATCTGCAACCTGCTGACCGACTGCG
>LUZH01000183.1 GCA_001602885.1 Bacteroidales bacterium Bact_16
GTCTCCGGGAAGACGTCCCGGCATTCCTGCACCAGCGCGTCGAAGTCCGAGATGCGGGAAGAATAATGCCCGACCACGAGCCGGGCGGCTCCGGCGTCGCGGGCGCACGCCGCCGCCTGCACCGTGGTGGAATGTCCGCGAGGAGGTCCACCCCGCGCACCCATTCCGCGAGCTGCGGGAAGGGAGCGGTGTCGGAGCAATACGCGTAGGATTTGGGATGGTAGGCAGGATTCTCCTGCCAATGGCGCTCCGTGACGATCTCGTCGAAGCGGTAGCCGTAGCACTCGATCTTGTGCTCCAGCGGGAAGGCGCTGACGGTCACCCACTTGGAGGTGTGGATCACCTGCGGCTCCTTGCAGTCCACCGGGGTGAACAGGATGTCGTAGCTTTCGTGCTCGCCGAAGAAGCTCTTGTAGAAATTGATCACCGAGCCGAGGGCGCGCGGGCCGTAGATGTGCAACGGGGCCGTGCGGCCGTACATCGTCATCGTGTTGAGCAGGCCGAAAAGGCCGAAAAGATGGTCGCCGTGGATATGGGAGATGAAGATGGCCTCTACCTTCAGAAATGCAAGGTGGGCGCGCCGCATCTGCTGCTGCGTGCCCTCCCCGCAATCCAAAAGGAACAAGCGCCCGTGCACGGCAAGCATCTGGGCGCTTGGATTCCTATCAGAAATGGGCATGGCCGAAGCCGTGCCCATTATCGTGAGTGTAAAGATCATCTGGAATTACTCGCCTTTCTCGAGTTTCTCCTTCAGAGCTGCAAGAGCGTCGATGTCGCCAAGGGTGGTCTTCTCGACATTGGAGTTGACCTTCTTGACGGCCTTCTTGGTGTTCTCGGCCTCGCTGGCGGCGGCACGCTCCTTGACCTCCTGGTAGGTGCGCAGGTGGCTGAGGAGGATGCGGCGGGTGGAGCGACGGAGCTCGATCACCTTGAACGGCAGGGTCTCGCCGGTGACGGCCTGCTTGCCGTCTTCCTTGACGAGCTCGCGGTTGAACGCGAAGCCCTCGGCGTCGCCCTCGAGGGTGATGTTGGCACCCTTGTCAGTCGTGGAGGCGATGGTGCCCTCGACGGTGGAACCGACCGGGAACTTGGCCTCGATCTCATCCCAAGGGTTCGGGACAAGCTGCTTGTGGCCGAGGCTGAGCTTGTGGTTCTGCTCGTCGAAGTCGAGAATCTGGACGTCGATCACGTCGCCGGCGGCGACCACCTCGGACGGGTGCTTGATCTTGTTCCAGCTCAGGTCGCTGATGTGCACGAGACCCTCGACACCGTCCTCGAGCTCGGCGAACACACCGAAGTTGGTGATGTTGCGGACCGTAGCCTTCTGCTTGCTGCCGACAGGGTATTTCTCGCGGATGCTCTCCCAAGGGTTCGGCATGAGCTGCTTCAGACCGAGGGAAATCTTGCGGGCTTCGCGGTCGATGGAAAGCACCTGGGCCTCCACCTCGTCACCGACCTTGAGGAACTCCTGGGCGGAGTGCAGGCGCGGGGACCAGGACATTTCGGACACGTGGACCAGACCCTCGACGCCCGGCTCGATCTCGATGAACGCACCGTAGTCGGCGATGAGGATGACCTTGCCCTTGACCTTGTCGCCCTCCTTGATGTTGGCGTCGAGGTTGTCCCAGGGGTGCGGGGTGAGCTGCTTCAGACCGAGCGCGATGCGCTTCTGCTGCTCGTTGAAGTCCAGGACGACGACCTTGATCTTCTCGTCCAGGGAGACGACCTCCTCGGGGTGGTTGACACGGCCCCAGGAGAGATCGGTGATGTGGATGAGACCGTCCACGCCGCCGAGGTCCACGAACACGCCGTAGTTGGTGATGTTCTTGACCACGCCTTCGAGGATCTGGCCCTTCTCCAGCTTGCTGATGAGCTCGG
>LUZH01000184.1 GCA_001602885.1 Bacteroidales bacterium Bact_16
CCTCCTCGCCGGAGAAAGCGATGAAATACATATCGTACTCCGGCTGCTTCTGCGCATAATGCTGCGCCAGCGTGAGGATCGTGGCCACGCCCGAGGCATTGTCGTTGGCGCCCGGATAGAAGACGCGCCGGCCCTGGTTGCCGAGGTGGTCGTAGTGCGCCGTGAACACGAAACAGCTGTCGTGGCGCGCGCCGGCGATCTTGGCGATCACGTTCTCCGTCTGATACCCCGACAGGAAGGCATTCTCGACGTCGAGCCGGACGGTCCGGGCAAACGAAAGGGCCTCCGGCGTCACCCAGACGATGGGTTTGTCCACCACATGGTCGCCGTAGGCCTTATAGAACTTCAGCGGCGAGACCCAGGTGTAGAGGAGGCCGGCGTTGGCGCACGCGCCCGCCGTCTGCAGACGCGCGAACACCTCCTTATGCTTATAGGTGAAAAGAAAATCGCAGCAGACCATCGCGCCCGCCCATTCGGGCTTCGCCAGGTCCGCGAAGATCCGGTCAGGATTGAAATCCGCCGTGTCGACATAGTAGACCGGGAACTCCCCCTTCACGCCGGGAGAATACTCCCGCATCGAGAAATCGATGCCGGCCCGAAGCCTGCGGCCGTCGGCCCACATCTTCATGTTCCCGCTGAAGGTATTGATGTCGAGGGTGAACGGCTGGAGCTTGACTTCGTCCACACCGGACTTCCAGAATTCTTCGACCACATACTCCCGCGCCTTGCGGACGCCGTCGCGCGCATAGCCGCGTCCCTGGAAGCGGGCGCTGCTGAGCTGGCGGACGACCCGCTTGAAGCGGGGCTGGTCCTGCGCCTGCGTGGCGGGAACCGCCAGCAGCGCCAGGCCCAGGGAAAGGAGAGCGATAAACGTTTTCTTCATCGTATCGATTGTTTAAAGAACTTTCTTGACGCCCGGAATCAGCCGGACAAGCCAGGTGAATCCAAAAGAGAGAACCGTGCTGACCACGCCGACGAACAGGAACTTCCCGAAGGCGCCCATCCAGACGCCGTCCACGGCGTGCTGGAGCGCCAGCATCAGGATCATATGGAAGACATAGGCGCCATACGACTGCGCGGCGCACCACTTCCAGAAGCGGCCGCCCCAGTTGCCGCATTCGCGGAACAGCCACAGCAGGCCGAACGAGATGAACACGCACATCAGCGACTCGTAGATGCCGAACCAGCGCCACACGAACGCGCTCCAGGGGCCGTCGCCGCGCACATAGTTGCCCACGGCGAACAGGACGCCGAGCGCCAGCGAGGCGGCCCCGACGCCGCGGCCCATCTTCTCAATCCAACCGCAGCGGCCGGCCAGAACGCCCATGGCGAACATCATCACATATTGCAGATAATGGGCAGGTTCGAGCGGCAGCGGAATGATCCCGAAGGGCCAGATCCAGTGGTCCTGCGGACTGACCTGACGGATGAAATAGCTGCCCACGCCCATCACGAGGGCGAAAGCGAGCAGGCCCCAGAGCGGGAGCCGCCGCACGCGGCACTCCCGGATGGCCGGCACGAAGCGGCGGACCAGCGCATAGACCAGGCAGAACACCAGCAGGCTCTCCACGAACCACATGTGCCCGATCTCGAACTTGCCGGTCGCGGCGCTCATAAGGCCGCCCATGACGAGCAGCGGGACGCCTAGGCGGAGCAGCTTCTTGCGGACGAAGACCCGGCAGCCGTGCCGGTCGTAGCTGCGCGGCACGAAATAGCCGGAGATCAGGAAATAGAGCCCCATGAAGAAGCTGGCGTTGGTGGAGAAGAAATGCCAGATCCAGGGCATGAATTCGGCGGAATTGCTGGGCTGATAGGCCCATTCCCCGCCGGTGCCATAGGCCTGCCCGGCGTGGTGGAAGATGACCAGAGCGGTCAGAAGGACCTTCAGGTTGTCCAGATAATTGAGGCGAGGAGCGCCAATGGAAGATTTGTTTTCCATAATCGTTTACAATAATACAAATAAATAACGAATGAATTTGAAGAATGTTGCAGCGCGCGGCACATTCTTTGAGAAAGCAAGGGCGTCATCCTGAAATATGAAATACTTTCTCGTCTTCGCCCTGCTGCTGACCGTCTCTGCGCATCTCATGGCGCAGGACCAGTCCGCAACCCCCATCGACGGCCCCGTCGTCAAGGTCGATTCGCTCAAGAACAGGCCGGATTTCATGCCCCAGCTCTACAACCCCTACGCCTCGACCCTGACGCCGCTGTTCGAGCCGCTGGCCATCCCGAAATTCGAGAGCAAAGAGCAGAAGGCCCGGCGGATCAACGACAAGATCCGCTCCCAGGTCACCGCGAACATCCTCCACTTCGCCCTCCCCCAAATCCGCAACCAGGTCTACCAGCCCTTCCTCAGCGGCACGCCGGCAGGCTACGTCCACCTGTCGGGCAGCAATCCCAGCATCCTGGGCCGCGAACCCGGCAAATACCCCTACGACAACCCCTACTCGCCGGAAAACTTCCCGCAGACCGTCAAACTGGAATACGACATGGCCACCGGCACCTACAAAGCGGTCCCGGTCAAGTGGGATGACTACATGAAATCGCAGAACTTCCGCTTCAACGCCGGCAACATCAACAACGCCCCGATCCCCCAGGTCAACCTGACGCCCGGCGACCAGATTATCAGAAACTGATGCAAAAGCAAGGAAAATCCTAATTCCTGCTCCTCCCGTTCTAAAATATTTGGCCGGCAATGCGGACCTTTGCATCCGCAATGTTGATTTCATTTCTGCTTTCCATAATTCCTCCCCTGGTGCCCGCAGTGGACACCCTGGAGGTGGCCAGCGTCACGGCCCTGAAAGAGTCCGTGACGCTGGAACGTGTCGCCGCCCCCTACTCCGCCATCCGTGCGGAGCAGCTGGACAGAAGCGGCACATATCGTCCTAATCTGCTGTCCGGGCAGATCCCCGGCCTACACATCCCGGACTATGGAGCTTCCCTCACCTCGACCATCTATCTGCGCGGTCTGGGCTCCCGGATGGAGAACCCCGTGCTGGGCCTCTACATCGACGGCATCCCCGTGCTGGACAAGAACGCCTACGACTTCGACTGGGAAGGCCTGCGCAGCGCCACGATGCTTCGCGGCCCGCAGGGCACGCTCTACGGCCGCAACGCCATGGGCGGCGTGCTGGCGCTGCAGACCCTTTCGCCGGCCGACGGCGAGCAGCATTCGCTCCGCCTCGAATACGGCACCGCCAACACCGTCCGCGTGGGCGCATCTTTCGTCTTTGGACACAACGCCCTGTCGGCGAGCTTCCGCCATACCGACGGGTTCTTCCAGAATACTACGAAAAACTCCCTCTGCGACCCCTACAACGGGCTTTCGCTCCGCTGGAAGTGGGAACGCGCGCTGGACGGACGCCTCTTCGTGAGCAACGTCGTCTGGGCCAGCCTGTCCCGCGAAGGCGGCTTCGCCTACGGCCAGGTCATCGACGGCGAGCGGCGCGACGTCGCCTACAACGACGAGGGCTCCTATGCGCGCCTCACCGCCGTCGAAGGCTTCCGGCTGCGCTGGAGCGGCGACGCCGTCGTCCTCGACGGCTCCGCCTCCCTGCAGCTGCTGCTCGACGACATGCGGATGGACCAGGACTACACGCCCGACTCCATCTTCACCCTGCGGCAGCGCGAGCGCAGCGGGGCCGGCACGGCGGAGCTCCGCGTCCGCCGCGCCGACGCCGGCGCCGCCTGGCAGCCGCAGACGGGCATCTTCGCGATGTACCGCCTCAACGGTTCCCATTCCCCCGTCACCTTCAAGCGCGACGGCATCGAGCGGCTGATCCTGGGCAACGCCAACGCGCACATCCCCCAGGAGATCGGCTATCTCGACATCCCCGACGAGTCGTTCCCGGTCGTGTCCGACTTCCTCATCGGCACCTGGAACGCCGCCCTCTTCCACGAATCTGTCTACAACACCGGCAAGTGGCAGCTCACCGCGGGTCTCCGTCTCGACTACGAAGGCGGCCTGATGGATTATGACTGTCTGACAACCCTCCACTACCAATTCCTGCCTTACATGAAGGAGGCGAAAGCGTACTCCCAGCCCTACCGGGGCCGGCTGACGCACCACCGCGTGGAGCTGCTGCCCAAGGTGTCGGCCCTCTTCCTGGCCTCGGACCAGGTCAAGCTCTATGCGACCGTCACCCGCGGCTACCGCGCCGGCGGCTTCAACACCCAGATCTTCTCCGACATCCTCCAGAACAAGATGATGAACGGCGTGATGGCGGACATGGGCGTCCACCTGGACCGCCCGCACGTCTCCGTGTCGGCCGACAATACCGAGTATAATCCTGAGACGGCCTGGAACTGGGAAATCGGCCTGCGGACACGCTTCGGCAGCTTCAAGGCCGAGTTCAACGCCTACTACATCGCCGTCCACAACCAGCAGCTCACAGTCTTCCCTCCGGGCCAGAACACCGGGCGGATGATGGCCAACGCGGCGCGCAGCCGCAGCGTGGGCACGGAAGCCCAGCTGGAGTGGTGCCCGGGCGATTTCCGCTCCGCCCTCGCCTGGTCCTGGTGCGACGCCCGCTTCGTCCGCTACGACGACGGCCAGGCCGACTACGCCGGCAACCGCCTCCCCTACGTCCCGCAGCACACCCTCTACGCCAACGTCGGCTACAGCTTCCAGCTCGGCAGCTGCCGGCTGGACCTGGACGCCTCCGTGCGCGGCGCGGGCCCCATCTGGTGGAACGAAGCCAACTCCCTGCAGGAGCCGTTCCACCCCCGCCTGGACGGCCGCGTCGCCCTCGCTTTCGCGAAATGGGAACTCTACCTGCGCGGTGAGAACCTCACCGACACGCCCGCCTACGGCTTCTACTTCAAGTCGATGGGCAACGAATTCCTGGCGCGCGTCAAACCGCGCATCCTGACCGCTGGAATCAATGTTAAATTCTAAAATTCAAATAGTTATGAAAATCAAATTCTTTGCAATCGCCCTCGCGGCACTCTCCCTGATCGCCTGCGAGAAGGAACCCGAACCCATCGTCCCGGAGCAGGCCGACTACGTCGGCACCCTCACCGTCGAAGCCACCGCCGGCACCGTCATCAACGCCGACTCCCGCGTCGACTTCCTCCCCTTTGAGGACGGTTTCGCCGAACTCACGCTCTACGAGGTCAAGTTCGCCCCCGGCATGCCGATGCGACTCGACGTCGCCATCCCGGGCGTCACCCTCACCAGCACCCCGGAGAAGGTCATCCTCTCCGGCAACGAGATCGTTCCCATCGCCCTCGGCACCGAATTCCCCAAATACACGGTGACCGACCTCAAGGGCGAGATCGTCGGCGACAAGCTGTCCTTCACCCTCAAGCTCGGCGGCATCCCGACCACCTACATCGGCGAGAAGACTGAGGCCCCCGCCGCCCAGTAAAAAACAACTTCGTCAAATCGCAGAAAAGGCCGTCCCTCCCCGGGGCGGCCTTTTTCTGTCCGCTTTGAAACAATTATTGTCTTAAAACGATCAAGTTCAAGATTTTATGCCTGTCTGAACGGATTTTTCGCTATATTTATACAAACATACCGCCATAAGCCATGAAGAAGCTCCCGCTCCTCCTCTGCGCCCTCTGCCTGTGGGCCTGTGACCCCAAAAATCCCCTCGGACCGAACAAGGACAATCCCACCGAACACAAACTGGCCGCCTGTGCCTTCCGGCTCGGCGTGCAGGACTGCGAGCGCGGTTTCTCCCGCGACTCCAGCTATGTCTTCGAGGGCGAGTACCGCGACGGCAGCTTCTACTTCGGCATCGACAGATCCGACGAGATGGTCCTCAACGTCACGCCCGACAACCGCATCGTCCTGAAGGTCTCTTCCGAGGCGGCCGGCTTCGAAGGCGTCAACGCCGCCAGCTCTTCCCGCTGCATCAACATCGTCCCGGACGGCACCGACCACACCGCCTACCACCTGGAGCGGGTGGACGAAGGCGAATCCACCATCACCCTCTGGAACGGCGAGGGCGCCGGCCGGCAGGAGGTCTCGTTCCGGGTGACCTCCCACGAGGAGATCCCCCTGGAGGGTATCGCCTTCCGCTACGACGGGCGGGTCTACCGCTTCCAGAAGCAGGTTCCCACGGAGCACCTGACGGAAGGCACCTTCCAATACATGTTCCTGAAGAAATGGGACGGCAAGCCGGAGAAGTTCGACCAGCTGCCCGTCTTCGAACTCATCGGCCCCATCCCCCTCAACGCCACCCCGACGCTGCTGTATTTGTCGCAGGACTTCACGGCAAATGTTCCCAGCAAGGACGACCCTTCCTACGGAAAAGAAGTCTCCACCTACGAATACAATACAAAACTCTATAACGATTATCGTTGGTTCCCGGAATATTTCCTTCCGCCACTTCCGGAAGGATATAATGAACAAAACTGGGAAACGTGCCCCCTTTCCTTACAAGAAAAATGGCAATATGATTATTTGAACAGCATGTTAAAGGTCTGCCCTTCTGATCTTAGAGAAAGAAGAATCAAGTTATGGATAGATAGTAAATCTGCATTTAGGACGGGGAGTTTTGCCATTTATCTTCTATCCGGAGATTGTTATGTTGAAGTTAATACAGACAGCAACTCGGCTGCTCTGCTTTCCAGTTCTCTGTTTCAAGTTGCCCTCTCTGGAAGAAAATAAAAAAGGCGATTGTCGATTAACAATCGCCTAATTATACTGATTATTTCTTACCACGCCTGATTACCAAGCCAAAGGAAATATCTCATAATATCTACATGGCCAGCATCATCCGTTGAATAGGTTTTTGCTTGTGTTGTATTATATCGCACAGTCCAACCGAAGTGATTTTTTATCCAACTACTCTCGATAACGTTAAATCGGTCATCATAACCTATATTCACAGATTCAGGTGAAGATATGTTTCTATGATGGATGACATCTTTTAGCCATCCAAAACCACCCCAGGTGATAAAATAGCGCCAACTCGGGACACCGGTCGACGGCACATAGGTGGCCCAGCAGAAATCGCGGGCGGCGCTTTCCGTCCAGCTGGTCATCCGGCTCCGGTAGAGCTTCATCGGGACCGTGGCGCCGTTGAACGTCACCGCGGAGACGTACGGGTTCGATGCGGAATACGCGCCGCGGTTCGCGTCAGACGAGGCAGCGTAGTATCCGGCATCATACCCAGCCGTAGGGTTGACGTAGAAATACCGCCCGAAATTCACCCCGGCGGCCTCCAGGCAGAACGCCCGCGCCGCCTGGCTCATCGATGCGCCCTTCCGCGCCAGCAGGTCGGCGTTGCGGTGCGGCACCACGAAGACCTTGCCCGCAGCGGGGCTGAACGCATACAGCGCATAGAGCGAAATGTCGTAAACGAGCTTCATGCCGCGCGACACGGAGAAGGTGCGATGGTCCCATTTGTTGGAATACGACACCGTGAAGAGCTGCTCGCCATACGGCACCAGCAGTTCGCCGGG
>LUZH01000185.1 GCA_001602885.1 Bacteroidales bacterium Bact_16
ACAACTACTTCCTGATCCGGGAGAAGAACGGCACCGTCAGCAACTTCTCCGTCCAGTCCGCTCCCAAATGGAGTGAAGAGCAGAGCGTCAAGTTCCTGAAATCCCTCCTCTAGATTTCCGCGACAGCACACAAAAAGCCGACCTCGATGAGGCCGGCTTTTCTTGTCAATTTTTGCCGATATCGGCAATTATCTTTTGTAAATCTGTGCAAAACATATCAATTCTTGCCGATATCGGCAAAAATTGGCGAATTCCTACATTTACCCACCAGCCTCGTGAGCAGCAAATAACTATACGTCAATTAATTAACGGAACATTATACCCCGATTTAGGGGGTATAATAGTTTGTTAGTAGTCTATCTATCAGCGTATTGCACCTCACACCATCCTTTGTTTCCAAACTCCCGGTCCCTTTGGGAAAGGTCACTTTCCTCAATTCCCGGGCAGAAAACCCCTCTTCTCTGAAAGTCCCCCCCCCGCGAGACAGGTTACGGACTGAGAAACCCGATCGGAGTAGGGCGAGACGGGGACACAAAAAGCCGACCTCGATGAGGCCGGCTTTTCGTTTGCGGGGGCGGCGCTAGAAGCGGTAGTGGACCTTCTTGAGGTCCTTGTCGGCGGAGGAGCCGCCGAAGAGGAGCTCGTACTCGCCGTGGACCGGGACCATGTTCTGGTCGGCCTCGCTCCACCAGGTGAAGACCTCGTCGTCCAGCGGGATGCGGACCGTGGTGGATGCGCCGGGCATCAGCGTGACGCGGCTGAAGGCGCGGAGCGTCTTGTTGGGGCCGGTCGGGTCGTCCGGTTTGCGGACATAGAGCTGGACGACCTCGGTGCCGTTGCGCTTGCCGGTGTTCTTGACGGAGAACTCCAGCACGCCGTCGTGGACATGGCCGGCGCCGAAGTGGAAGTCGGTGTAGCTGAGGCCAAAGCCGAACGGGAAGAGCGGCTCGCCGCGGAAATAGCGGTAGGTGTGGCCCTCCATATTGTAATCCTCCACCTCAGGCAGCTGGGCGACGGACTTGTAGAACGTCACCGGCAGCTTACCGGACGGGTTGAAGTCGCCGTAGAGCGCCTCCACGATGGCGGTGCCGCCCTCCTGGCCCGGATACCAGGCCTGCAGGATGGCGTCGCAGCTCTGCGTCTCGGGCACGAGGCCGATGGCGCAGCCGGAGAAATTGACGAAGATGACCTTCTTGCCGGCGTCGTGCAGCACCTGCAGCAGGCGGCGCTGGACGGCGGGCAGCTCGATGTCGGTGCGGTCGCCGCCGGAGAAGCCCGGCAGCTGGATCGGCATCTCCTCGCCCTCCACGCGCGGCGAGATGCCGCCCGCGAACACGACCACGTCGATGCCCTCCAGGCGCTTGAGCACGTCGGCCTCGTCGAGGGCGGGCAGGAAGCCGGCCTCGAGGACCTTGGCGCGGCGGATGTAGGCCTTGACGTCACTGATATTGATGGCATACTGCTTCGCGACCTCTTCGAGCTCGTCCGGCGACAGCTTCATCAGCTGCGCCATGCGCTCGTCGGTCGCGAACTGCGGCATGAACTCGGCACCCAGGATGCCGCAGCCGCGGAAACTCACCAGCTCCGGCACGCGGGCCTGGAAGGCCTCCAGCAGCGTGACGGTGGACTTCGGCACAGGATTATAATTGCCCCACATCATCTCCTCGTCGTCGGCGTTGGGGCCGATCAGGGCCACCTTCTGGCCGGGCTGCAGCGGCAGCACGCCCTTGTTCTGCAGCAGCACGAGCGACTCGCGCGCCATCCGGAGCGAGAGCGCGCGATGCTGCGTGCCCTCCACGATCGAAGGATCGAGGCCGTCCCACGGCGACTCACCGTCCATCTCGCCCAGGCGGAAGCGCTCCGTGAGGATGCGCAGCACGTTGCGGTCGAGGTCCTTGACATCCAGCAGGCC
>LUZH01000186.1 GCA_001602885.1 Bacteroidales bacterium Bact_16
TACCGGATGATCCGGCGCGCCGGGCAGGTCTGGCTGCTCTTCGATTCCCGCACGGAGGGTGTCAAGGGCGGCGAGGAGAGCCGCTACATCAAGCAGCTGGAGCTGCATTTCCACGCGCCCCTCGAGCGCTATGTGATGCAGGCGGAGATCAGCGCCGGCGGGGACGAGAGCCAGATCGAAAAGACGGAAGAGCACCTCAGCATACTTCGGGAGAAATACCTCTCCGCCACGGCCCTGCAGAACTACCTGTTCTGCCCGGCCAAGTTCTACTACCGCAGCGTCTGCGGCCTCAAGGAGCAGGAGGAAGTGGCGGAGTCGCTGGAAGCCAACGACATCGGCAACGTCTTCCACAAGACCATGCAGGAGCTCTACGGCCCCGAGGGCCGGACGGTCACCCGCGCGGACCTGCAGGCGATGCTGAAAGGCGACCGCATCCGCGGGACCGTCCGGCGCTACATCCTCGAGGCGCTGCACACCTTCGAGCTGAGCGGCCGCAACATCCTCTCCGAAGACCTGGTCAGCAGCTTCGTCCGCAAGACGGTCGAGCGCGACCTGGAGCTGCTCGAGTCCCAGGGCCGGGACGGCATCGAGATCCTCGGCCTGGAGCTGCGCCGCGAGACGGAGATCGGCGGCTTCCGCTTCCTCGGCTTCATCGACCGGCTGGACCGCGTCGTTCCCGGTCAGGTCCGCGTGGTGGACTACAAGACCGGCCGGGTCACTGACGAGGATTTCCTGATCACGGAAGCGAATGCCGACACCGTGGTGGAGAAACTCTTCGGGCCGGACAACGGCAAGCGGCCCAAGATCGCCCTCCAGCTCTATCTCTACGACCGTTTCATCTCCGGATACGACAAGGTCCGGGGCTGCGACATCGTCAATTCCATCTACGGGACCTCCCGGCTGTTCGTCCATCCGGTCGAGAACGTGGCGCTCAACGGGCGCTTCCTCTCCCTGATGTCGGAGCGCCTGGACGCCCTGCTCGCCGAGATCGCCGACCCGTCCGTGCCTTTCCGCAGGACGGACGACGCCCGGACCTGCCAGTGCTGTGACTTCAAAAACATCTGCGGACGATGAAAATCCTGAAAGCCAGCGCCGGATCGGGCAAGACCTACCAGTTGTCCAAGACCTATATCGACCTGCTGCTCGCAAGCCGCGAGCCGCAGCCGTACCGTCATATCCTCGCGGTGACCTTCACCAACAAGGCCACCGCCGAGATGAAGGCGCGCATCCTGCGCGACCTCGCCCGGCTGGCCGAGACCGACCGCCGGGCGCAGGTCCTGCTCACCGAGCTGCTGCACGACTACGGCGCCTTCTCGATCAGCACCATCGACCGCTTCTTCCAGCAGACGCTCAAGGCCTTCTCCCGCGAGATCGGCCAGTTCGCGGACTACCAGGTGGAGCTGGACAAGGACTCGCTCATCGCGGAGACGATGGACCGCATCCTGGATTCGCTGACCGAGGACGACAAGGAGCTGCTCGGCTGGCTGCGCGCCAGCCTCGCGGACACGCTCGAGCAGGGGCGCCGCTTCCAGGTGGACGAAGGCCTGCTGGAAGTGGGCAAGTTGCTCAAGAATGACGAATTCCGCGAGCTCTCCGAGCGCCTGGGCATCGACGGCCGGGAGGCCTTCGGCAAGGACCGCCTGAAGCGGATCCGGCAGGAGTGCCGCACCATCATCCGCACCTTCACCGACAAGGCGGAGAAGCTCGGCTACCCCGTGGAGCAGGGCAAGCCGCTCAGCCCTGAAAGCAAGAAGCGCCTGTTCAAGGCGAACCCCGCGCTGGCGGAGCATTTCGAAGACGCCTATTCCTGCTATGCCACGGCCCTGATCCTCGACGGGCTGCTCTCTCAGCTGGGCCTGGCGGGCGAATTCTACCGCGAATTCGACGCCCTGGCGGCCGAGAAGAACGTGATGTGCCTGGACGATTCCACCACGCTCCTGCGCGACATCATCGGCGGCTCCAGCGCCCCGTTCGTCTATGAGAAGCTGGGCGTGCGCTATGAGCATTTCCTGCTCGACGAGTTCCAGGACACGTCCCGCGTCCAGTGGGACAATTTCCTGCCGCTGCTGCAGGAGAGCGAAGCCGGCGCGGGCGGCAACCTGATCGTGGGCGACGTCAAGCAGAGCATCTACCGCTGGCGCGGCTCCGACTGGCAGCTGCTGGGCAGCGAGGTGCAGCAAGCCTTCCCGGGCACCGAACCCATACCCCTGCAGGGCAACTGGCGCAGCACGCGCGCCGTGATCGGCTTCAACAACCGCTTCTTCCCGTATGCCGCCGACCTGCTGGGCCTGTCGGACATCTACGCCGACGTGAAGCAGACGCCGAAGAAGGACGACCCGCAGGAGGGCTGCGTGCGCGTGAGCTTCTGCGAAGACCAGCTCGCCGCGGTCGTGGACTCCATCCGGCAGGTCCGCGCGCAGGGCGCCGGCTGGAGCGACATCGCCGTGCTGGTGCGCGGCCGCCGGGAAGGCTCCGCCATCGCGGCGCACCTGGTCGCCAACGGGATTCCCGTCATCTCCGACGATTCGCTCGTGCTCAAGTCCTCGCCGGTGGTCCGCCGCCTGGTCTCGCTGCTGAGCTGCTACGAGAACCCCGACGACACGATCGGCCGCTTCCTGGCGGACTCGATGGGGCTGACCTTCCCGGAAGAATACCACTCGCTGGTGGACTTCTGCGAGGAG
>LUZH01000187.1 GCA_001602885.1 Bacteroidales bacterium Bact_16
GGCATCAACGGCGGCATCACCAACGGCATGCCCGTCGTCTTCAACCTCGCCGTCAAGCCCACACCGTCCATCTCCCGTCCCCAGCAGACCGTGGACTTTGTCCAGGGCAAGGATGTGGAGCTCGCCCTGACCGGGCGGCACGACCCGGCCATCATCCGCCGGATCTGCCCGGTGGTGACGGCCCTGACCGCCGTGGTGCTCTGCGACCAGCTCGCCCTGTGCTTCGGCACCGATTATCTCGCAACCGTATGACGAAAGGATTCATCAACTATCGCAAGGTCCTCATCGTGGGCCTCGGCATGATCGGCGGCTCGTACGCCCAGAAGCTCAGCGCGCTGGGCTTCGAGGTGGGCGCGCTGGCCCGCCGCCAGTCCACCATCGACTATGCCCTGGCGCACGGCCTGATCGCGCACGGGCAGACCGAGGTCACGCGCGAATATGTCTCGCAGTTCGACCTGGTGGTCTTCGCGCTGTATCCCAAGGCCTTCGTGGAGTGGATCCGGCAATATCAGGACTACTTCCGGCCGGGCGCCGTGATCACGGACGTGACCGGCGTCAAGCGGGCGGTGGTCCCGGCCGTGCAGGGGATGCTGCGGCCGGACGTGGAGTTCGTGCCGGCGCACCCGATGGCCGGCCGCGAACGCTCCGGCGTGGAGTACGCCGACTGGTGCGCACGCTGGGCTGCATCCTGGGTTTCCGGCACATCGCCGTGCTCTCGCTCGAGGCGCACGACGAGATGATCGGCTTCCTCTCGCAGCTGACGCACTGCATCGCCGTGGCGCTGATGGACTGCAAGGAGTCCGAGCACCTCGCGGAATACACGGGCGACTCGTTCCGCGACCTCACGCGCATCGCGCGGATCAACGAAAACATGTGGACGGAGCTCTTCCAGGAGAACAAAGATGAGCTGCTCTCGCAGATGGACCTGTTCCTCGGCAAGTTCAGCCAGCTGCGCGACGCGCTGGCGGCCGGCGACGAGGACACGATGAAGGAGATGATGCGCCTGTCGACGTACCGGCGCTCTTTTTTCGACAAAAAGTAAGAGAAAGATATGAACATGATTTTCAAACGCAAGCTGCTGATCCCCAAGGAGATCAAGGAGATGTATCCGATCTCCGAGGAGGGCGCGCTTGCCAAACAGCGCAACGACGCCCTGATCCGTTCGGTCCTGGGCGGGGAGAGCGACAAGCTCCTGCTTGTCATCGGCCCCTGCTCGGCCGACCGCGAGGATGCGGTGATCGAATACATTTCCCGCCTGCGCGGGCTGCAGGAGAAGGTGGCGGACAAGATCGTGATCGTGCCGCGCATCTATACCAACAAGCCGCGCACCACGGGCGTCGGCTACAAGGGCATGCTTCACCAGCCCAACCCGCTTGCCGAGTCGGACATGCTCCGCGGCCTGATCGCGATCCGCAAGCTGCACATGCGCGCGATCAACGAGACGGGCTTCTCCTGCGCGGACGAGATGCTGTATCCCGAGAACCACCGTTTCCTGGACGACCTGCTGTCGTACGTGGCGGTCGGTGCACGCTCCGTGGAGGACCAGCAGCACCGCATGACGGCGAGCGGCCTGGACATCCCGGTCGGCATGAAAAACCCGACGGGCGGCGACCTCTCCGTGATGATGAACGCCCTCAAGGCTGCGCAGAGCGCACACATGTTCATCTACCGCAACTGGGAGGTCGAGACCAAGGGCAATCCCTACGCGCACGCCATCCTGCGCGGTTATATGGACTCCCACGGCATCACGCACGCCAACTATCATTATGAGGATCTCGCACACCTGTGCGAACTCTACGCCGCCAGCAAGCTGGCCAATCCCGCCGTGGTCGTGGACACGAACCACTGCAATTCCGGCAAGCAGCCGCTGGAGCAGGTCCGCATCGCCAAGGAGGTGCTGCACTGCACCCGCCACAGCGAGGAGATCCGCCGCCTGGTCAAGGGCCTGATGGTCGAGTCCTATCTCGAGGACGGCTGCCAGAAGCCCGACGGCGGCATCTACGGCAAATCCATCACCGATCCCTGCCTGGGCTGGGACAAGACCGAGCGTCTCGTCCTCGACCTCGCCGACCTCTGGGTCTAGTGTCCGGTCGCACACGAAGAACAAGCCCGATAACCCATGGAAAACACCGCCACCGAGCGCATCCAGGAGCTGCACCAGCTCCAGCGCGACTATTTCGCCTCCGGCGTCACCCGCGACCTGGCGTTCCGCCGCCAGATGCTCCGCAAGCTGCTCAGCGCCATCAAGCAATGGGAGCAGCCGCTCTATGAGGCCCTCCGCACCGACCTGCACAAGTCGGAGCCGGAGGCCTTCCTGACCGAAGTCAGCCTGGTGACCGCCGAGATCCGCGACCACCTGCGGCACCTGTCGCGCTGGGCGCGCACCACGCGCCACCTGTCCCCGATGCAGATGCTGCCTTCGCGCAGCCGCACCGTCCGGGAGCCGCTCGGCAGCGCCCTGATCATCGCTCCGTGGAATTATCCCGTCCAGCTGCTGCTCAACCCGCTCGTCGGCGCCATCTCCAGCGGCTGCACGGCCCTGCTGAAGCCTTCCCCCTATGTGCCCAACGTCTCGCGCGTACTCGGCGAAATGGTCGCCATGACCTTCGAAGAGCGCTACGTCGCCGTCGTGCAGGGCAACCGCGACGTCAACGCCGCCCTGCTGGACCTGCGCTGGGACATCATCTTCTTCACGGGCAGCCCGGAGCTCGGGCGCCGCGTGATGCAGGCCGCCGCCCGGAATCTCACCCCCGTGGTGCTGGAGCTCGGCGGCAAGAGCCCCTGCATCGTCACCGCCGAC
>LUZH01000188.1 GCA_001602885.1 Bacteroidales bacterium Bact_16
TACATCATCATCAACCGCGACTTCGTGTACAACAAGGCCGACGCCGCCCGCGGCGAAGGCATCCCCCTGTTCGAAGACGCGGGTTCCCAGCAGATTGGATTCAACAACAAGAGCAATGTCCGCTCCTTCAAGTTCGACCCGGACCAGAAGCCGGCCCTGATCGTGGCCCGCAACGAGTCCCGCGCCGAACTGGAGAACGTGCCCGCAATCCGGAGAACCCAGGTATGAGAAAGACACGCGTAAGATTCGCCCCGTCCCCGACGGGGCCCCTGCACATGGGCGGTGTCCGCACGGCCCTGTACAACTACCTCTATGCCAAGCAGCACGGCGGTGATTTCATCCTCCGCATCGAGGACACCGACTCGGGCCGCTTCGTGCCCGGCGCCGAGGAATACATCATCGAGGCGCTGCGCTGGTGCGGCATCTGCCCCGACGAGGGTGTGGATGAGAACGGCAAGGTCGTGGAGACGCCCTCCGAGCGCCATCCCCACGCCCCCTACCGCCAGAGCCAGCGGCGCCACCTCTATCGTGAATACGCCGAGCGGCTGGTCGCCGAAGGCAAGGCCTACTATGCCTTCGACACGGCCGAAGAGCTCGAAAAGGCGCGCGCCGACAGCGAGGCGCGCGGCGAGACCTTCATCTACAACCACCTCACCCGCGGCGGCCTGCGCAACTCGCTGACCCTGCCCGCAGCCGAGGTGGAGAAACTGCTCGCGGAGCGCACGGACTGGACCGTCCGCTTCAAGATGCCCGAAGGGCGCATCGTGGAGATGGACGACCTGATCCGCGGCCACGTGACCGTGGACACCGCTACCCTGGACGACAAGGTGCTGTGGAAGCGCGCCGACGAGCTGCCGACCTACCACCTCGCCAACATCGTGGACGACCACCTGATGGAAGTCACCGAGGTCATCCGCGGCGAGGAGTGGCTCCCTTCGCTGCCGCTGCACTACCTCCTCTACGAGGCCTTCGGCTGGCAGGACACGCAGCCGCGCTTCGCGCACCTGCCCCTGCTGCTCAAGCCGGTCGGCAACGGCAAGCTCTCCAAGCGCGACGGCGACAAGATGGGCTTCCCGGTGTTCCCGCTGCGCTGGACCTCGCCGACCACCGGCGAGACCTCGCGCGGCTACCGCGAAGACGGCTACTTCCCCGACGCCTTCGTCAACCTGCTGGCGATGCTGGGCTGGAATCCGGGCACGGAGCAGGAGCTCTTCACGCTGCCCGAGCTCGCCCAGGCCTTCTCGCTGGACAAGGTGAGCAAGAGCGGCGCGAAATTCAACCCCGACAAGGCCAAATGGTTCAACCGCGAATACCTCCGCAAGCGCTCCGACAAGGAGCTCGCCGCCCTCTTCCTGCCCATCCTGGCGGAGAAGGGCATCCAGGCGGACCCGGCGTTCGTGGAGGGCGTCATCGCGCTGACCAAGGAGCGCGCGACCTTCGTCCAGGACTTCTGGACCGTCGCATCCTGCCTGTTCATCGCTCCTTCCCAGTTTGAGAAATACGGCGTCAAGGCCGGCGCGGCCAGCGAAAAACCCGTCGACCCTAACCGCCCCGTGGACCCGCGCGCCAAGGTGTGGGACGACAGCGCCACGGCGCCGTTCCTGGCCAAGGACGTGGACAAGTTCTACAAGGCTGACATCTTCGAGAACGCCCTCGAGGCCATGCAGGCCGCGGAGCCTGACGGGCTCGAGGACTATATCCGCGAGAAAGGCATGCCGATGGGCAAGGTGATGAACTGCATCCGCCTGGGCCTGAGCGGCGCGGCCAGCGGCCTGGGCATCGCCGACATCCTCCGCTTCATCGGCAAGGAGGAGGGCGTCGCCCGGATGCGCTACATGAAGGAGCGCTTAGGATAGCATTTCCAGGACTTCTTCCAGAGAGACGGCGTCTTCGATCCCGAAGCCGCCGTTTTTCGTACGCCGCAGCGAGCTCAGGAAGGCGCCGCTGCCCAGGGCTTCGCCCAGGTCGCGCGCCAGTGCGCGGATGTACGTGCCCTTGCTGCAGGCCACGCGGACCAGGGCGGTCGGCAGCTGCCGGCCGGACACGTCCGCGACGCGGATGCGGCCCTGGCCGTCGTCCACGACGTCCTGCACGACGGTGTCGCTCCAGGACAGGAGCTCCAGGTCGTAGATGTTGATGCGGTTGGACTGCAGGATGTCGCCCGGGTCGAAGGGGCGGCCCGCACGCTGCGCCTCGCGCAGCAGGCGCCGGGCCGTCTCATAGGCGCGCACGCCGTCCACCGACTTGGCGCTGAAGAGTGGCGCGACCTGGTCCTGCTCGCCCACGAAGCCGGGCAGTACGGCGCGCAGGGCCGCCTCGGACACGCCGTCGAGCGGGTATTCGCGGTCGATATCCTTCTCCAGGTCATAGGAAGGGGTGGTGGCGCCGAACGTGACGCCGGCGACGTATTCCTTGGCGGAGCGCTGCAGCTCCTCCGCCTGCTTGGTGGCCGGGCCGATGCACACAAGCAGGATGCCGGTCGCGAGAGGATCGAGCGTCCCCGCGTGGCCGACCTTGAGGTTCTTCTTCCCGAAATGGCGGATCGCCGCGTACTTGACCTTGCGGATCACGTCCGCCGAGGTCCAGCGGTAGGGTTTGTCCACCGGCAGGACGATGCCTTCGGGATAATCCTCGATATTATTGCTGAACGATCTTGTCAATCCTGCGCTGATGCCGTCCGCCGGCGAACTGCGTCGTGAGCCAGGTGCGCACCATCATCACAGCCATGCGGTAGGAGACGAAACGCGCCGGCATCACGAGGACGTTGGCGTTGTTGTGTTCTTTGACGAGCTTGGCGACCTCCGTGTTCCACGCCAGGCCGGCGCGGATGCCTTTGTGGTGGTTGAGCGAGAGGGCCATGCCGTTGCCGGTGCCGCAAAGGGCGATGCCGGCATCCACGTCGCCGGCCTCGACGGCGTCGGCAAGCGGATGGGCGAAGTCGGGATAGTCACAACTGTCCGTGCTGTCGGTGCCGAAATTGACGACTTCGTAACCTTTGCCCAGCAGATAGGCGATCAGTTTGCTCTTGTAGTCCACGCCTGCGTGGTCGCTGCAGATTCCGATTTTCTTCATAATGGAACAAAGATACGCATCTTTCCTGACAATTTTTTTTATTTCGCGAAAAATGCTACCTTTGAACCAACCAACCCAATCTGACCACAGTCAATGAAACTGAATCCATCCCTGCCCCTTGTTTTCAGGGCTGCCTGCGTGCTTGCTCTTGCAGTTCTTCCTGCCTGCGGCAAGAAGGCCAGCCCGCTCTCCGAGCAGATGGTCCATTCCCAGATTTCGCGTTGCGGAGACGCGACCTATCTGGACTACACTGACGGGCGCCTCAAGTGGAGCTACGCTCCCGGCATGGAGTTGCGCGCGTATCTGGACGTTTTCGAAGCCTATGGCGACACCACCGTCTACAACTTCGTCCGCAAGTGGTACGACAACATCGTCGCCGACGACGGCACCATCCAGGGCTACACCCCGGACCGCTACAGCTCGGACAAGATCTCTCCCGCCAAATCCCTCTTCTACTTCTACGACAAGACGCACGACGAGAAATACCGCAAGGCCATCGAGCTGGTCAAGAGCCAGATCGACGGACAGCCGCGCACGCCGTCCGGCGCCTTCTGGTTCAAGGAAGTCTACCCCAACCAGATCTGGCTGGACGGCGTCTACATGGTCTATCCCTTCTATGTCGAATACGCCGCCCGCTACCTGTCCGGCGAGGCGCAGGCCGCCGCCTTCGACGACATCGTGCGCGGCATCGTCGCCACGCGCGACAGATGCCTGGACCCGGAGACGGGCCTGCTGCGTCACGCCTGCGACGAATCCGGCAAGATGTTCTGGTGCGACCCGGCCACCAAAGGGCAGTCCTTCCACTGCTGGGGCCGCGCGCTCGGCTACTACTGCCTCGGCATCCTCGAGGTGCTCGACTGGCTGCCGGAGCATTATCGGGACCGCCAGGTCCTGATCGACATCCTGCGCGGAATCTGCGACGTCCTGCCCGAGTGGGCGGACGCCCGGAGCGGCGTCTGGTACCAGGTCCTGGACCAGCCCGGCCGCGAGGGCAATTACCTCGAGGCCACGGCCTCGGCGATGTTTGTCTACACCTACCTCAAGGGCGTCCGCGCCGGCTATCTCGACGAGAGCCTGCTTCCCTACGCCAGGCAGCTGTACCGGTCGTTCGTGGACGAGTTCATCTCGACCGACGGGCAGGGGCTGATCAGCATCGAGAAGTGCTGCTCGGTCTGCGGACTGGGCGGTTCATCCAACCGCATGGGCGATTTCGCCTACTACCTGAGCGAGCCGGTCCGGCCCAACGACGCCAAAGGCGTCGCCCCCTTCATCTGGGCCTCGCTGGAGATGGAACGGATAGAGTAGCAGGCCCGCTGCAAAACTCCATCCCGGAGAAAAAAAATACAATACCGGTCAACTTTTTATAAACAAACGCGTTACGCATCCATAATTTTTTCACGGCAGGTATCCTTGCAAAACTCCAATCCGCTATCTTTGCAAGTAGAAACCAATTATTAACCGTTTAGTTTATGGAATTCGCTACGCCCGTAGAAAAGCCGGTATTCGTCAAATCCGGCAGAATCATCAAGCGCATCCCCGGCAGTGACATCCTCTACATCACCTGCGAGGGGAACGTCTCGCACATCCACCTCAAGGCCGGCGGCGAGCTGAGCTGCGTCCGCCTGCTCAAGCTCTTCGAAGAAGACCTCTCCGGTTCCGGATTCATCCGCATCAACCACAACTGCCTCGTCAACGCGGCAGAAGTGGAGGAGATCCAGTACATCAATGCCCGCAAGCGGCTCCTGTCGCTGAGCAACGGCGAGACGGTGGAAGTTTCCTACCGCAAGTGGAAAACGGTCAAGGAGGCCCTGCTCGGCAAATAGTCCCTGCCCATGACGCTGCTCGAAATCCTGCTCTCCATCCTGCTCGGCCTGATGGCGATCCTCATCGCCTTCCAGTGGCGTTATATCCTCCGGGCACAGCGGGAGCGCCGAAAACTCCGCCACCTGCTCGACACCCTGGAGCGGGAGCGCCCCGCCCTGGCCCAGATGATCAAATCCATCCCGGACGACGAGACGCGGCAGCTGATACGCAACCGCTCCGAGCTGGTCGAGAAGATCCTGGCCGCGGCCGTCTCCGGCGACCCGGAGAAGAGCAATGCGGTCCTGGACGAAGTGGACCAGCTGGTGGAAGAGCGGGCGGCCTTCATGCGCCAGACGCGCCTGATCTACAGCCGCATCCAGCCCAGGATGGTCGACCGCCTGCGCGCGGGCGGTCTCAGCGACGAGGAGGTGGAGATCTGCTGCCTCTATGCCCTCGGACTCAACGGCAAGGCCATCCAGACGTACACCCGGGACGGACGCCACTACCAGAAGGTCGGCCAGATCCGCAAGAAACTCGGGCTGGGCGAACACGACAAGAACATCGACGGCTTCATCCGCTCCCTGATGCGCTAGACGGTTTGTGGTTCCACCAAATATTTGCTACATTTGGTGTACAGAACCCACAATCGACAAAACTAAGCGCTATGTCATTCATCAACGACGACTTCATGCTCTCCACCGCCACGGCGAAGAGCCTCTACCACGACCATGCGGAGAAGATGCCCATCATCGACTACCACTGCCATCTCTCCCCGCAGCAGATTGCCGAAAACATCCAGTTCCGCGACATCACCCAGCTCTGGCTGGTGGACGGCCACGCGGGCGACCACTATAAATGGCGCGCGATGCGCGGCAACGGCGTGTCCGAAGACTACATCACGGGCGGCAGGCACAGCGCCTGGGAGACCTTCGAGAAATGGGCCGAGACCATGCCCTACACGATGCGCAACCCGCTCTATCACTGGTCGCACCTGGAGCTGAAGCGCGTCTTCGGGATCGACAAGCTCCTGTCGCCCGCCACCGCGCGCGAGATCTTCGAGGAGTGCAACGCCAAGCTCGCCACGCCCGAATTCCGCGGCCAGGCCCTCATCCGCAAGTTCAACGTCGACGTCGTCTGCACGACGGACGACCCCGCCGACGACCTGCACTGGCACCAGATGATCGCCGACCATCCTTTCGGCACCCGCGTCCTCCCCGCCTGGCGTCCGGACAAGGCCATGGCCATCGAGAATCCCGCCGAATACCGGCACTACATCGAGCGGCTCGGCCAGGCGGCCGGCATGCGGATCGAATCCTACGCCGACCTCTGCCAGGCCCTGCAGAAGCGCCACGATTTCTTCCATGCGATGGGCTGCCGGCTCTCCGACCACGGCATGGACACCTTCTACACCGAAGACTACCGCAACATGGAGATCGAGATGATCTTCAAGAAGACCCTCATCGGCATGGCCCCGAGCCCCAAGGAGGTCGCCAAGTTCCGCAGCGCCTTCCTTTATGACCAGGCCGTCATGGATGCGGAGGCCGGCTGGACGCAGCAGTTCCACGTCGGCGCCATCCGCAACAACAACACGAAGATGTTCCAGCTCGCCGGCCCCGACACGGGCTACGACGCCATCCACGATCTCAGCATGGCCGCCTCCGGCCACAAGTTCCTGGACCGCCTCGCCCTGGCCGGCAAGCTCACCAAGACCATCCTCTACTGCCTCAACCCCAAAGACTACGCCGTGATGATGACCATGGCCTACACCTTCAACGACGGCACCGTCCCCGGCAAGATGCAGTTCGGCTCGGGCTGGTGGTTCCTCGACCAGGAGGTCGGCATCCGCCGCCAGCTGGACACGCTCTCGCAGCTGGGCCTGCTGAGCCGCTTCGTCGGCATGCTCACCGACTCCCGCAGCTTCATCAGCTACCCGCGCCACGAATACTTCCGCCGCATCCTGTGCGACATGATCGGCAGCGACATCGAGCGGGGCAAGCTCCCGGCCTCCGAGATGGACTTCATCGGCCAGATGGTCGAGAACATCTCCTACAACAACGCCAGGGACTACTTCCAGTTCTAAAAGGAAAAGCGACACAAAAAAGGCTTGCCGGTTGGCAAGCCTTTTTTGTAGCTCCGAGCAGAATCGAACTGCTATCTATGGTTTAGGAAACCACTATTCTATCCGTTGAACTACAGAGCCGCAATACTAAAAAAGCCGCCTGCTGGCGGCCTTTTTTACAGATTACTCAGCGTTCTTGACGATGATCTGACGGCCTCTGTAGTAACCGCACTCAGGGCAGACACGGTGATACATCACGGTCGCGCCGCAGTTCGGGCAGGTGGCGAGGGTCGGAACCGGCGCAAAGTCGTGCGTACGGCGCTTGTCCCGGCGCTGCTTGGAAAGTTTGTGTTTCGGATGTGCCATTGCTTTATCTTTTTAAATATTATTTGCTCAAATACTTCGTAGTCTCCTGATCGCATTCTCCTTCGGGATGCACGCGCTGGATCGGCAGCGAGATGCAGACGAAGTCGTACACGTCCTGTCCCAGGTCCAGTTCGTCGCCCTCCGGGGTGTAGCTCTCCTCGAAGGAGGTCTCCACCGGGAGGACCAGATCCTCCAGGCATCTGTCGCAGGCGACGGTGACCGTACCGGCAATCGCGCAGGCGGCTTCTGCCGTCAGCCCGTGATTGCGCACGTCCGCCGTCACTTCCAGATTGGCGTCGAGGATCTCGGAATTCCCGAAACTTTCAAAGAACTCGGCTCCGGCGTGCCACTTGAAGTGGGTCGTGCCGGCCGCCAGTGAGGTCAGTTTGACTACAAAGGGTTGCAAAGTTAGTAATTTTTTTGCTATTAACAACTAAAATCAATCCTCGTTGTCGCTGTTTCTCTTGCGGGCCAGCGGATCGAGCAGGATCTTGCGGATGCGCATGAAGTGCGGCGTGACCTCCACCAGTTCGTCTTCCTGGATGTATTCCAGGGCCTCCTCGAGGGAGAACTTGATGGCGGGAGGCAGGACGATCTTCTCGTCGGAGCCCGCTGCACGCACGTTCGTGAGCTTCTTGGTCTTGCAGATGTTGATGTTGAGGTCGCGCTCGCGGGTGTGCTCGCCGACCACCTGTCCGGCGTAGATGTCCTCGCCCGGCTCCACGAAGAAGCGGCCGCGGTCCAGGAGCTTGTTCATCGAGTAGGCGATGGACTGGCCGGTCTCGATGGAGACGAGCGAGCCGTTGTTGCGGTGCTCGATCTCGCCCTTGTAGGGCTGGTATTCCTTGAAGCGGTGCGCGACGATGGCCTCGCCCTGACTGGCGGTCAGCAGGTTGGAACGCAGACCGATCAGGCCGCGGGTCGGGATCTCGAACTCCAGCAGGGTGCGGTCGCCGCGCGGC
>LUZH01000189.1:0-5466 GCA_001602885.1 Bacteroidales bacterium Bact_16
CAGGACTATTACCTGCTCGATAGCGGCAATAACAGCGACCTCACGCTGATGGAAGAGGATGTGGTCGAAAAGACCTTCTTCGTGCCCGTCCGCTTCGACAAGGATCTCGAGGCGGGATATGAACTCTGTCTCCAGTTCGGCGGCAATTATTACGACGACGAGGAGGAACGCCGGAGTTCGGTCACCGTGTTCCCGGGCTGCGACATGCGGAAGACGATCACGAGCAAGCTCTTGCTCGAAAAAGGTAAAATCTACGACATCAAGGTCACGATCTAAGGTCCTTGGCCTGGTTTTTGAAAAGGATGGGGGTGCACTCCATCCTTAACTTTTTTTATCCACATCAGGAGTGTTGTGGGCAATGAATAAATTATGAATAAACTTTTCAAATTCGGATGCGCGGCTGTCATGATGCTGGCATCCTGTGTCTTTGCCGCAGGCGCAGAGAAGGAAAACGAAATGGTTCTTGAGCGCTTGAACGGTCCCGAGATGAATCTGGTCGTGAGCGATGCCGCTTATTCTGCGCAGCTGGCCATCAGCCGGGAACACATGATTTCCAATTTCGTCATCAACAATGCCAAGAAGTTCAAGCCGGCGGATTTCGCGCAGATCAGCGAGCTGCTTCAGCAGATGACCGACCGTGAGCTCGAAATGGTGTCGTACGCCGATTATCGCGATCCTACTTTGATGGTGATCCTCGCGGTGACGGTCGGTGGCCTCGGCGTCGACCGCTTCCTGCTCGACGACGTGGGCCTGGGCGTGCTCAAGCTGATTACCGGCGGCGGCCTCGGCATCTGGTGGCTGGTCGACATCTTCACCGTCGACGGACGTACGAAGAACTACAACCTGCGGGTGTTCAACGAGGCGCTCCAGAACGCGCAGCTTGTGATCCCCAGATACTAGCATATAATCTTTCTGCAGCCGGAAAACGGCCAGACGGTTACGGAATCGGGACTTTCCCGGTTCCGTAATTGTTTTCCGGAAGGGAATGTGGGGATTTTGTTGAAAAAAATATTTGTGGCGATAGGCATTTTTGATTAACTTTGTCAGTCAAATAAAAGTCCCTCCGATATGTCATTTATTGATGAAAGAATCGCCCTGGAAGGCTTGACTTTTGACGATGTACTCCTCATTCCGGCGTACTCTGAAGTCCTGCCGCGGGAAGTCTCCCTGCAGACCCGTTTCTCCCGCAACATTACCCTGAACATTCCGATCGTGTCCGCTGCCATGGACACCGTTACCGAAGCGCCGATGGCCATCGCCCTGGCAAGGGAAGGAGGCATCGGCGTTATTCATAAGAATATGGGCATCGCCGCGCAGGCCGCCGAGGTCCGCAAGGTGAAGCGCTCGGAAAACGGCATGATCAGCGACCCTGTCACGATCAACCAGGACCAGACGGTGGGCGAAGCGCTCAGCCTGATGAGCGAGAACCACATCGGCGGCATTCCCGTCACGGATGGCGAGAACCATCTCGTGGGCATCGTGACCAACCGCGACGTCCGTTTCCAGGAAGATATGGACGTGCTGGTGCGCGACGTGATGACCTCGCAGAATCTCGTCACCATCCCCGACTCCCGCACGGACCGCGAATATGTCAAGTCCGTCCTCCAGAAATATAAGGTGGAGAAGCTCCCCGTCGTGGACGACAAAGGCCACATCGTGGGCCTGATCACCTATAAGGACCTCATCAAGGAGCGCCTGCATCCGGACGCCTGCAAGGACGCCCGCGGGCGCCTGCGCGTGGCGGCCGGCATCGGCATCACGCCGGACGCGCTCGACCGCGTGGCCGCGCTCTACGCCGAAGGCGTGGACGCCGTGGTGCTCGACTCCGCGCACGGCCACAGCAAGGGCGTGATCGACCTGCTGAAGCGCGTCAAGAAGGCCTACCCGTCGCTGGACGTGGTGGTGGGCAACGTGGCCACGGAAGAGGCCGCCCGCGACCTGGTCAAAGCCGGCGCGGACGGCGTCAAGGTGGGCATCGGCCCCGGCTCCATCTGCACCACGCGCATCGTCGCGGGCGTGGGCGTGCCGCAGCTGAGCGCCATCTGGAGCGCCTCCCAGGCCCTCAAGGGCACGGGCGTGACGCTGATCGCCGACGGCGGCCTGCGCTACTCGGGCGACATCGTCAAGGCCCTGGCGGCCGGCGGCGACTGCGTGATGTGCGGTTCGATGTTCGCCGGCACGGAGGAATCGCCGGGCGAGACGATCATCTACAGCGGCCGCAAGTTCAAGGCCTACCGCGGCATGGGCTCCATCGACGCGATGGCGGCCGGCTCCAAGGACCGCTATTTCCAGGACGACAAGGTCGAGCTGAAGAAGCTCGTCCCGGAAGGCATCGTCGGACGCGTGCCCTACAAGGGGACGCTCTCCGAGACCGTCTACCAGCTCGTGGGCGGCCTGCGCTCCGGCATGGGCTACTGCGGCGCGCGCGACCTGCAGGCCCTCAAGCAGGCCAAGTTCACCCGCGTGACGGCCAGCGGCATGGCTGAGAGCCACCCGCACGACATCACCATCACCAAGGAAACCCCCAATTACTCCCGCGGTGAATAAGATCCTGATTCTGGATTTCGGCTCCCAGGTGACCCAGCTCATCGGCCGTCGCCTCCGCGAGCTCAACGTTTATTGTGAGATTTATCCGTATGACAAGGTTCCTGCCCTGGACGATTCCGTCCGGGGTGTGATCCTGTCCGGCAGCCCCTGCTCGGTGCGGGACGCCAACGCCCCGCAGGTCGACCTCGGCCTGTTCCGCGGCAAGCTTCCGCTGCTGGGCATCTGCTATGGCGCGCAGTACATCGCGCACCGCTGCGGCGGCAAGGTCGAGGGCTCCCTGGCCCGCGAATACGGCCGCGCGATGCTGGATGTCGTCCGCGCCGATTCGCCCCTGCTCAAGGGCCTGAGTGCCCATTCGCAGGTCTGGATGTCGCACGGCGACACCATCTCGCAGCTCCCGGAGGGCGCCGAGGTGATCGCCTCCACGCAGGACGTGGCCAACGCGGCCTACCAGATCCCGGGCGAGCGGACCTATGCGGTGCAGTTCCATCCGGAGGTGTTCCACACCACGGAAGGATCGAAGATTCTGGCCAATTTCGCCCTGGACATCTGCGGCTGCGCAGGCGACTGGACGCCCGCCTCGTTCATCGAGACGACGGTCGCCGCCCTGCGGGAGCAGATCGGCGACGAGAAGGTCATCCTGGGCCTGAGCGGCGGCGTGGACTCCACCGTGGCCGGCGTGCTGCTCAACAAGGCCATCGGCCACAACCTTACCTGTATCTTTGTCAACAACGGCCTGCTGCGCAAGAATGAATTCGAGGACGTCCTCGAGTCCTACCGCGACATGGGCCTCAACGTGATCGGCGCCGACGCCTCGAAGGAATTCCTCGGCGCGCTCGCCGGCGTGGAAGAGCCGGAAGGCAAGCGCAAGGTCATCGGCCGGCTGTTCGTCGAGACCTTCGACCGCTACGCGCGGGGCATCGAAGGCGCCCGCTGGCTGGCGCAGGGCACCATCTATCCCGACGTGATCGAGTCCGCCGGCATCCCGGGCATCGCCTCCAAGATCAAGAGCCACCACAACGTGGGCGGCCTGCCGGAGGAGATGAAGCTCAAGATCGTGGAGCCGCTGCGGATGCTCTTCAAGGACGAGGTGCGCCGCGTGGGCCGCGCCCTCGGCATCAAGGAAGAGCTCGTGGGCCGGCATCCTTTCCCGGGCCCGTCCCTGGCCATCCGCATTATCGGCGAGGTGACTGAAGACAAACTCCGCGTCCTGCGCGAGGCGGACGACATCTACGTGCGCGCCCTGCGGGCCTACGACTGCACCGGGATGGGTTTCCCGTGCGCGTCTGACCCGCGCGTGATGGCGACCAACCTCTACGACGCCATCTGGCAGGCGGGCGTGATCCTGCTGCCGGTCAAGAGCGTGGGCGTGATGGGCGACGAACGCACCTATGAGAATCCTGTCGCGCTGCGCGCGGTGGTGTCCACCGACGCGATGACGGCCGACTGGTTCCATTTCCCGTACGACTTCCTCGCCGACGTCAGCAACGAGATCATCAACAAGGTCCGCGGCGTCAACCGCGTGGTCTACGACATCTCGTCCAAACCGCCGGCAACCATCGAGTGGGAATAGAAGAAAGGATATTAACTCATTATAACAAAATTATTTATGGCAACAGGTAACGTTCGGCCCGCGACTATGGAGCGTATCACGACTCCGGCATTGGCCCAGAAATTCATCGAAGAACAGATCCGCGAGCTGCGTGCGCAGATCGGCGACAAGAAGGTGCTGCTGGCCCTGTCCGGCGGCGTGGATTCGTCGGTCGTGGCCGCCCTGCTCATCAAGGCCGTCGGCAAGCAGCTGGTGTCCGTGCACGTCAACCACGGACTGCTCCGCAAGGGCGAGCCCGAGCAGGTGGTGCGCGTGTTCCGCGACGAGCTCGACGCCAACCTGGTGTATGTGGACGCCACGGACCGCTTCCTGGACAAGCTGGCCGGCGTGGCGGACCCGGAGCAGAAGCGCAAGATCATCGGCGCGGAGTTCATCCGCGTGTTCGAAGAGGAAGCCCGCAAGCTGGAAGGGATCAGCTTCCTGGCCCAGGGCACGATCTATCCGGACATCGTCGAATCCGGTCCCGTCAAGTCGCACCACAATGTGGGCGGCCTGCCCGAGGACCTGCAGTTCGAGCTGGTGGAGCCGATCAAGCTCCTGTTCAAGGATGAAGTGCGCGTGGTCGGCAAGGAGCTCGGCCTGCCCGACAATATGGTCTACCGCCAGCCGTTCCCCGGCCCCGGCCTGGGCGTGCGCTGCACCGGCGCCATCACCCGCGACCGCCTGGAGGCGCTCCGCGAGAGCGACGCCATCCTGCGCGAGGAGTTTGCCAAGAATGGCCTGGAAGGCAAGGTCTGGCAGTATTTCACCATCGTGCCGGACTACAAGTCCACGGGCGTGAAGAACGACAAGCGGAGCTGGGACTGGCCGGTCATCATCCGTGCCGTCAACACCCGCGACGCGATGACCGCCACCATCGAGGAGATCCCCTACAAGCTGTTGCACCACATCACGCAGCGCATCGTGACGGAAGTGCCGGGCGTCAACCGCGTGCTCTACGACCTCACGCCGAAGCCGACCGGAACCATCGAGTGGGAATAATCACACTTTCTCAATAACACTATGGCTAAAGTACAAAAAGACCAGGCAATCTATGATGCCCGCCCGCTGGGTAAGGGCAAGATGACCGTTCTGGGCCTCCAGCATCTCTTTGCGATGTTCGGGGCTACCGTCCTCGTGCCGGTGATCACCGGACTCTCCGTCTCCGCGACCCTGCTCTTCGCAGGTCTGGGCACGCTGCTCTTCCACCTCCTGACCAAGTTCAAGGTGCCGGCTTTCCTCGGCTCGTCCTTCGCGTTTCTGGGCGGCTATGCCGCCGTGACGCAGATGGGCGCCGACAAGGGGCTGGACCTGGCGCATTCCCTGCC
>LUZH01000189.1:5491-7452 GCA_001602885.1 Bacteroidales bacterium Bact_16
CTGACGCTGTCCGGCTCCGCCATCCAGAACTGCAACCAGAACTGGTGGATCGCCCTCGTGGCCGTGGCCATCATCATCGTCTGCAACATCTGGGGCAAGGGCATGATCAAGATCGTCCCGATCCTGCTCGGCGTCCTCGGTTCGTATATCGTCGCCGCCTGCTTCGGCCAGGTGGACTTCACGCAGGTGAAGGAAGCTTCCTGGATCGGCCTGCCGTTCGCGTTCGAGAATACGGCCTTCGCAGTGTTCAAGAACCCTGACTGGGGCCTGATCGTCGCCGCCATCATCGCCATCCTGCCGATCTCGCTCGCCACGATGGTCGAGCACATCGGCGACATGTGCGCCATCTCCTCCACGACCGGGATCAACTATCTCGGCGATCCGGGCCTGCACCGCACCCTGATGGGCGACGGTCTCGCCACGGCGGTCGCTTCCCTGTTCGGCGCCCCGGCCAACACGACCTACGGCGAGAACACCGGCGTGCTCAACATCACCAAGGTCTTCGACCCGCGCGTGATCCGCATCGCCGCCGTCTTCGCCATCATCCTCGCCTTCTGCCCGAAGTTCGCCGCGCTCATCGGCGTGATGCCGGCAGCGACCATCGGCGGCGTGTCCCTGGTGCTCTACGGTATGATTTCCGCCGTCGGTGTGCGAAACGTGGTCGAGAACCAGGTGGACTTCACCTCCTCGCGCAACCTCATCATCGCGGCGCTCATCCTCGTGCTCGCCATCGGCATCAAGTACGGGGCCAACGACTCCATCAGCCTGGGCTTCACCTCGCTGAGCGGCCTGGCCGTCGCCGCCCTCGCGGGCATCTTCCTGAATGCCGTGCTCCCCGGCAACGACTATGAGTTCGGCAAGGGTGCCCCGGGCGACGTGTCCGTCAATTTCGGACCGCGCGGAGAAGAAGAAGTGGAGAACAAGAAGAACTAGTACTGCCTTGAAAAAGATTGCATCTTTTGTCCTGGGCCTGTTGGCGCTGGCTTCCTGCCAGACGCGGCAGGCTCAGGCCGATTATATCGTCCAGGTGTCCCTCGGGACCTGGCATGCGCCCGCCTACACGGCCGGGCAGATCATCAGCCGCATCGACTCGGTCAGCAACATGATCCCGGTCGGCAAAGTCATCATCGGCTGGAGCCTCGACAAGGACATCTACCGCGAAGTGGGGGAGTACCTCCATGCCAAAGGCATCAAGATGTTGTGCTGGCTGCCGGTGTTCGCCGAGACCGAAGAGGTGTGCGAGAGCACGCCCGCGGTCGATCTCTGGGGCCGGATTCCCGGCAACTACAACCTCACCGCGGGCGAGGCGTTCCGCTTCAACTGCCCTGCGGATCCGCAGAACGCGGCCGCCGTGGTGGCGGTCTATGACAGCCTCTTCGCCGACTGCGGCTTCGACGGCGTCTTCCTCGACCGCATCCGCACGCAGTCCTTCGTGGGCGGCATCGGCGGCGTGCTCAACTGCGGCTGCCCCGCCTGCGTGGAGCGCTATGCCGCCGAAGGCGTGGACCTGGAGGCCGTCAAGGCCGCCTGGGAAGCCGAAGGCGACGCCTTCCTGTCGGTCAGCGGCTACGCCCCCGAGACCGGCTTCACCTTCGTGAATCCGCTCGCGGCCGACTTCTTCCGGGCCAAGGGCCACATCGTCAGCGGCGGCGTCGCGGCGGTGGCGGACAGCCTCCGCAGCCGCGGCGTGGAGATCGGCATGGACCTGTTCGCGCCGTTCATGGCGCCCTTCGTGGGTCAGGATTATGCCATCCTGGCGCAGCACGCCGACTTCATCAAGCCGATGCTCTACCGCAAGACCACGGCCCCGGCCGGCATGGGCTTCGAGTATGAGATGCTGCGCAAATCCGCCCCCGGCGCGACCGGCTATCCGGAGTTCGCGATGGACGTCGCGTTCCTGGATTCGCAGCTCGACGCGATGGCGTCCTGCCCCTGCGCGAAGTATCCCGGCCTCGAGATCA
>LUZH01000190.1 GCA_001602885.1 Bacteroidales bacterium Bact_16
GTGTCCTTGACGTCGCGGTAGCAGCCGGGCTGGTTGAGCTCGTGCGTGCTGAGGCCCGTGCCTGCGGCCGGGGAATACGGCTGGATGCTCTTGCCCTTGTAGAGCAGGCCCTTGCCGTAGATGTCCTTGAGCAGGTACCAGAGCGTCTCGATATAGCGGTTGTCGTAGGTGATGTACGGGTCGTCCATATCGACCCAGTAGCCGATGCGCTCCGTGAGGTTGCGCCACTCGGCGGTATATTTCATCACCTCCTCGCGGCAGGTGCGGTTGTATTCGGCCACGGAGATCTTGGTGCCGATGTCCTCCTTGGTGATGCCGAGCTTCTTCTCCACGCCCAGCTCGACAGGCAGGCCGTGGGTGTCCCAGCCCGCGCGGCGGCGGACCTTGAAGCCGGCCTGCGTCTTATAGCGGCAGACTGCGTCCTTGATGGAGCGGGCCATCACGTGGTGGATGCCCGGCATGCCGTTGGCCGAAGGCGGACCCTCGAAGAAGATGAACTCCGGGGCGCCTTCGCGCAAGGAAAGCGAACGTTCGAACGCGTGGCGCTTCTGCCAGCGCTCAAGCACTTCCTTGCCCACCGAGACCAAGTCCAGACCGTTATATTCTTTGAATGTCATAATTTTTTGCCTAATTTTGCGTCTGCTATTAGTCGGCAAATTTAACGATTTCTGCTCATTTAAACAAAAATATGGCTATTCTGGACATCATTCTTCTGCTCTGTTTTGTTCCGGCAATCGTGAGCGGTATCTCCAAGGGCTTCATCAAGGAGGTTGTCGACCTGGCGGCCGTCCTGCTCGCCGCCTGGGCGGCCTTCCATTTCGCCACGCCGCTGGCCGGCTGGATGGCGGGCGGCATAACCCTGGATCCAGCCATCCTGAAGGTCATCGCCTTCTGCATCATAGCCATCGCCGTGGCGCTGGTCCTCAACCTGGTGGCCGCGCTGATTACCAAGGCGTTGGAGGTCATCTCCCTCGGCCTGGTCAACCGCATCCTCGGCATGGTCTTCTGTGTCGTCAAGGTAGCTTTCCTGATCGGCCTGTTCATCCTGCTCGTCGAGACGCTCAACAGCTCCCTCCATTTCCTCAAGCCTGAACTGACGGAGAATTCCGTGGTGTACTGCACCCTGCGGGATCTCGCCAACCATATTTTCCCGATTCTCAAAACCTTCATCACCGGCGCGGTCGATCCCGCCGCCGCTCCCGCAAATGTCTGACAGGATCCTGCTCATTGAGACCTCGACCGCGCTCTGCTCGGTCGCGCTCGCCGAGGAGGGCCGCATCACGGCCTCCCGCGAGAGCGTCGAGCCGCGCGCCCATGCTGTGCTGACCGCCCCCTTCGTGCAGCAGGTGCTTGGAGAGAGGGGGCTCCGCGCCGCCGACCTCGACGCCGTGTGCGTCAGCGCCGGTCCCGGTTCCTACACGGGCCTGCGCGTGGGCGTGTCCACGGCCAAGGGCGTCTGCTTCGCCGCAGGCGTGCCGCTCCTGTCGGTCGGGACGCTCGACGTGCTGGTGGCCCAGGCCGCGGCAGACGGGCTGCTGCCCGCCGGCTGCCGCTACGTGATCCCGATGATCGACGCACGCCGGATGGAAGTCTACACGGCCGTCTTCACGCCCGACGGGCAGCGGCTCACGGAAGTGGAGCCGCGCGTGGTCGACGCGGAGAGCTTCCGGCAGGAGCGCGCCGCAGGCCCCGTGCTGTTCATCGGCGACGGCGCCGGCAAGTGCAGCGAGGCGCTCGCCGGGCCGGACGCGCACTTCGTGCAGGTCTGCCCGCGCGCCGCGGCGATGCTCGCCCCTGCGATGCAGGAGTTCAAGGCCGGCCATTTCCGCGACGTGGCCTATTTCGAGCCCTTCTACCTGAAGGACTTCGTCGCCACGGTCAGCCGCAAGAAGCTCTTCTAAACAAGGATCCGGAGCCCTGGGGCCCCGGATCCTTCAGCGTCAGAATCATATCTCAGCGCAGTATGCGCGAAAGTTCTTTGCGGAGACCTTCCAGGCCGCCGATGGGCTTGGTGTTGAGCTCACCGTCGATGATCAGGAAGGAATTGGGCACGGCCGTGACGTTGTAGGTAATCACAGCAGGGGAAGCGCCGCCCAGACCGTCGTTGACGTTGATCCAGGGTAGCTTCTGCGCCAGCACGCTGGAGGCCCACTCGGGCTTGTCGGGCGTGACGCAGATCGAGAAGATCTCGAATCCGCGGTTGTGGAAATCCTTGTAGAGCGGCAGCAGCACGTCGAGGTTGATCATCTTCTGCGCCGCGTCGTTGGCGTCCCAGAAATGGACCAGGATGGCCTTGGCTTCCACCTCGCTGAGGGCCTTGCGCTCCCCCTTGATGTCCGGCATCACGATGTCCGGGAAGGAAGCTTCCTCGGCGTCGTCGATCTGGGCCTGGAGCTGGAGGATCTTGATCCGGCGGTCCGCTTCCTTGGCCAGGGCCTTGACATAGCGGGAGTCCGGATAGACGGTCAGCAGGGAGTCGGCACCCTTGCGGAACAGGAGGGCGTCGGTGGTCTGGGAGAAGATGGAGGCGCTGCCCAGGCGCTCGAAGAACACGGGGACCGTGGTGAGCGAGAACGGGTGCTCCATCACATATCTGACATTGTCGCGGTAGTGCTGGATGTAGTCGCGGGTCTGCGCGGTCGGTTCGTCCTGGTGGGCCTGCAGCTTCGCGATGAAATCGGCATAGGCGCGGTCCACCTTGGCGAGCTCGGCGGAGCCCTCGGAGCCGCTCACCGTGTAGCGGCCGAGCGTGTCGGTCTCGACGGTCACGCGCTCGCCCTTCTCGAGGAGCAGGGCGGCGATGCGGGTGTCGCCGTAGAAGAGGTAGATGAACTCCGGCTGGCCCTTGGCCACCTTCACGTCGTAGCGGAAGGAGCCGTCGGCACCGACCTTGATCGAGTCGAGGTCGCGGAAGGTGTTGATGTCCAGCTGCTTCACGGCGATGGTGCTGCCCGGCGCGTCGGCCAGGGTGCCGCGGATGCCGGCTTTGTCGGCGCAGGCGGACAGGGCGAGCGCCGCCAGGGCGAGCGCCGCAAGTTTATTGCATTTTTTCATATTCGGAAAGGATTGCTGCGGCGGTCTGCGCCATTTGTTCGGGGGTGATGGTCGGGCGCGTCTTGCGGAAGTCAAGGTCGCCCTCGGTCTGCATCGGCACGAGGTGGATGTGGGTGTGCGGGACTTCCATCCCGAGCACGGCCACGCCTACGCGCTGGCAGGGCACGGCGGCCTTGAGGGCCCGTGCCACCTTGCGCGCGAAGGCCCAGAGGCCGGCGTAGGTGGATTCGTCCAGGTGGAAGATG
>LUZH01000191.1 GCA_001602885.1 Bacteroidales bacterium Bact_16
GAGAACGACACCGTCCGCGACATGCAGCAGCTGGCCCGCGACAAGTGGAAGAAGCGGGTGGTTCCGGCCAAGGATGGAAAGAAATAAGCTCGGCGGACACCTGGCCGCGGCCGGGGCCTACGCCATTTTCGGATTCAATATCGTCTTCAACAAGGACATCGCCAATTCGGGCGCGGTGTCCCCGATGGTGCTGTTCACGCTGCGCGCCGTCGGCGCCACGGCGCTGTTCTGGCTCCTGTCGCTCTTCCTCCCGAAGGAGAAGGTGGCGGGGAAGGATCTGCTGCGGATGGTGCTGGCGTCTTTCCTGGGCCTGTTCGTGCCGCAGCTGAGTTTCCTGTTCGCCATCGGGCTGTCGACTTCGATCGACTGTGCGGTGCTGGGCTCGCTGACGCCGATCTACACGATGTGTTTCGCTTTCCTGTTCCTGGGGGAGCCGATCACGCTCAAGAAGGCGGGCGGCGTGGCGGTCAGCCTTGCGGNNTTCGCGGCCTATCTGGGCGCCTTCCGGCCGCTGATTTCGCGCTATAGCGTGGTGACCTTCATGAAGTGGATGTTCCTCTTCTCGATGTTGCTGTCGCTGCCGTTCTCCTGGAGCGGGCTGCTTCAGACGGACTATGCGGCCTTCACGCCGAAGGTGGGCCTGGAGATCGGTTATGTCATCTTCTTTGCCACGTTCGTGGCGTATTTCCTGATCCCGGTGGGGCAGAAGCATCTGCGGCCCACGCTGGTCAGCATGTATTCCTATCTCCAGCCGATGATCGCCGCGGCGCTGAGCATCGCCATCGGGATGGACCGCTTCACCTGGCAGAAGGCCCTGGCGGCGGTGCTGGTCTTCGGCGGCGTCTTCCTCGTCAGCCGCTCCCGCGCTGCGAAAAGCTAGGTGCGGACCGGGAGTCCCGTTTCTCCGCTATCGTGCTTCAGCGGCTGACGCCTTCTCGCGCGACCCTGACGGGTGAACGGCTCCGAAACGGGAACTCCCGATCCGCAGAATTATCCGATAAGGACTTTCTTGTAGCCGAGGCGATGGAGCTCGATGGCGGCGCCGACGCGGTAGATGACCGTGTAGGCGCGGGCGAGCAGGTAGAAGCCGCGGGCCGTCTGCGTCTCGACGCCTTCGTGCTGCAGCAGGCCGAGCACGGCATAGGCGCAGCTCTGAAGGGTCTCCGAGATTTTCTTGGCCTCCGGGCTGTCGAGCGGCAGGCCGAGGACGTCGCGCAGGATGTGTTCGTCCATGTCGTCCCAGCCGCGGGCGCCGTACCATTTGCGGTAGGGCTGGTCCTTGTAGCGCTTCCAGTCGGCGTCCCAGGCCCAGGCCACGCCCAGGCCGAGGAAGCCGGCCCAGGCGAGGGCGGCCTCGGGATATTCGTTGAAATTGACCACCGCGTCGGCGATGTAGTCCTTGATGTAGACGTCCCAGAGGCCGTCCACGTCGGGGCAGCGGACCAGATCGGCGGGGAGGAGCCCCGCGCCGCTGCAGATCTTGACCAGCCCGTCTTCGAGCAACTGCTCGAAGCGGTCCAGGTCCTTGGTATCTTGCTCCTGCATTTAGATTCTGTGGATTTTGACGACCTGCTTGAGCGCGCCGACCTGCGAGAGGACCTTGTCCAGCTCGGCGCTGGACGGCACCAGCAGGCGGATGGTGATTTCATACGTGCCGGCGCGGAGATTCTCCTTGACGTTGAAGGCGCGCATCGACACGCGGAACTGGCCGATGATGTCCATGATGGCGCTGAGCACCGGATGGTCCAGGTCGGCGGTGACGGCCAGGGTGCACTGGAAGTCGCCCTGGCTGGGGTTGTCCTGCCAGACGACCTTCTGGATGCGGTAGGGATAGCGCTCCATCAGCATGGCGGCGTTGGGACACGACATGCGGTGGATCTTGATGCCCTCGGTGCGCGTGACGAAGCCGAACACGTCGTCGCCGAACACGGGGTTGCAGCACTTGGACATCTTGTATTCCAGGCCCTTGACGTTCTTGGCGTTGATGACGAGGATGTCGTCGGAGGTGGTGCCGGCGTAGCCCCTGGGCTTGGTGGCGTCCTCCACCTCGGCGGCCGGCTGGGCGGGACGCTCCTGCCGGGCCTCCTGCTTCTGCAGGATGAAGGACTTGATCTCGTTGACGTCCACCTCCTCGCGGGCGATGGCCGCCATGAACGGGAGGACGGAAGGATACTTGCGGGCCTTGAGGAACTCCATCATCCATTCGTCCGGGAACTCGAGCTT
>LUZH01000192.1 GCA_001602885.1 Bacteroidales bacterium Bact_16
GCCGGGGTGAGCAGTTCCGGCTCACCTTCCTGCTGGCGTGGCCCTCGATCCTCGCGCAGCTGGCGATGTGCCTGATGAGCTACATCGACGCGGCCATGGTCGGCCGGCTCGGCTCCGCCCAGGCCGCCGCCATCGGGCTCGTCAGCTCGACCACCTGGATCTTCGGCAGCTTCTGCTATTCCAACAGTTCCGGTTTCAGCGTGCAGGTCGCGCACCGCTGCGGCGCCAAGGATTTCGCCGGCGCGCGGCGCATCTTCCGCCACGGCATCTTCGTGGCGATGGGCCTGAGCCTGCTGCTCGCCGCGCTGGCCGTCTCCATCCACGGCGCCCTGCCGCGCTGGCTGGGCGGCACGCCCGAGATCCTCGCCGACGCGTCCGTGTATTTCCTGATCTACGCGCTCTTCCTGCCGGTCATGCAGCTGGCCATCTTCTGTGAGGCCTCGCTGATCGCGAGCGGAAACGCCAAGGTCTCCGGCATCGCCAGCATCGCGATGTGCGTGCTGGACGTGGTGTTCAACTACCTCTTCATCTTCGTGCTGGGACTCGGCGTCAAGGGCGCCGCGCTCGGCACGGGCCTCGCCACGCTCTGCGCCGGCGGCTTCCTGCTCTGGTACGCCACGTGCCGCTGCGGTGAGCTGCGCCAGGCCGGCAGCTGGGTCCGGCCCGCCCGCCGCATCCTGGGCGGCATCCGCACGCAGAAGGCGGGCGCCCTGGACGCCGAACAGAAAGACATCTTCAAACGGGCCTTCGGGATCAGCTGGCCGCTCTGGCTGCAGAACCTGGTGACCCGTGGCGCCTATATCGCCGCGACCGTGCTCGTGGCGCCGCTCGGCACCGTGGCCATCGCGGCCAATTCTTTCGGCATCATCGCCGAAGGCTTCTGCTACCTGCCCGGCTACGGGATGCAGGACGCCGCCACCACGCTGGTGGGGCAGAGCCTGGGCGCGAAGCGGCCCGACATGGCCAGGCGCTTCGCCTGGCTGACCATCGGGTCCGGCGCCGCGATGATGACCTTCCTCGCCGTCCTGATGTGGGCGTTCGCCCCGCAGATCATGGGCCTGCTGAGCCCGGACGCGGAGGTCATCACGCTCGGCGCGAAATGCCTGCGCATCCAGGCCTGGGCCGAACTCCTGTTCGGCGTGAGCATCGTCGCCTACGGCTGCTGTGTCGGCGCAGGCGACACCCTGGTGCCGTCGGCCATCAACCTGCTCAGCATGTGGGTGATCCGCCTCGGAATCGCCCTTCTCCTGATACCCCGATTCGGCTTGGAAGGCTACTGGATCGCAATGGCTACCGAACTGTGTGTCAAGGGCCTCGTCTTCGCCGTGCGCATCGGCCGCGGCCGCTGGATGAAGACCTTGCTGACCGTTCCCGGGACCTGAGCGGCCTCTGACGCATGCCAGTCGTGTTGTTTATAACTTTGTTGATAAAAACAGACGGGTGCGCGGGCTTTAACCGGGCAGATGGGCTAAATTTGTACAACCGGATGTGTCGCCAGACCCGTCCCTAACCACTGAATTCAACTTACAGCATATGGACGTACGTAAAACCAACGGCTCTTTTGAAGAGTTCGACAAGGCNNAAGACTGCTGGAGAATACTGCGACGATGCCATCGTCGTCTCCATCATCAACAACCTTTATGTGTATGAGGGCATCACCAGCCGGGAGATCCGCCGTCAGGTGGAGGATTCCCTGATGTCCGTCAACAAGAAGGTCGCCCATGCTTATATCGACAAGTTCGACGCCGACCTGGATCTCCGCAAGAAGCGCGATTTCATCAAGGACTACATCAAAGCGTCCAATGCCGCGACGGGCTCCAAGTTCGACGCCAACGCCAACGTCACCCGCAAGAACATCGTGACGCTGGGCAACGAGCTGTACAAGGAGAACAACATCAAGCAGAACCGCTACATCATGCAGGACAAGATCAAGGCCCTGTACGGCCGCGCCATGGCGGACCAGTACATCAAGGACCTGGAGTCCCACGTCCTCTACAAGCACGACGAGAGCGGCACCCCGGGCTTCCCGTACTGCGTCGCCATCACGATGTATCCTTTCCTGGTGAGCGGCCTGCGCGAGCTGGGCGGCGTGTCCATCGCCCCCACCGACCTCAAGTCCTTCTGCGGTGAATTCATCAACCTCGTCTATTCCGTGTCCTCGCAGTTCATGGGGGCCGTGGCCACGCCCGAGTTCCTGATGTACCTCGACTACTTCATCCGCAAGGACTACGGCGACGACTATGTCGACCATCTCAACGACGTGGTCGAGAACAACGTCAAGCAGCGCACGCTCGTCAAGGTCATCGACAACTACTTCCAGCAGGTCGTCCACTCCATGAACATGCCTGCCGGCAACCGCGGCTACCAGACCGTGTTCTGGAACATCGGCTACTTCGACAAGCCCTACTTCGAGGGCGTGTTCGGCGACTTCGTGTTCCCCGACGGCAGCAAGCCGAAGTGGGAGACCCTCGACTGGCTGCAGCGCCACTTCATGAACTGGTTCAACGAGGAGCGCAACCACTATATCCTCACCTTCCCGGTGGAGACCATGGCCCTGCTGACCGACGGCGGCGACGACTTCGCCGACAAGGACTACGCCGACTTCACCGCCGAGATGTGGTCCAAGGGCCACAGCTTCTTCTGCTACCTCTCCAACAGCCCCGACTCCCTGTCCAGCTGCTGCCGCCTGCGCAACGAGATCCAGAAGGACGACGGCCACAACCACACCACGCACCAGTACTCGATGGGCACGGCTTCCGTGGCCACGGGTTCCAAGTCCGTGATGACCATCAACCTCAACCGCCTCATCCAGGACGCCGTCCGCCGCTACTTCCTGGAGCGCCGCGGCGTCAACCTCGAGGCCGGTAAGCCGCTCGACCCGGTGTCGCACTTCTACGACAAGGAGGACCTCTACAACAACTATATCGACAAGGACATCCGCGAGATGACCGAGCGGGTGCACAAATACCAGATCGCCTTCAACGAGATCATCAAGGACTTCCTCAAGGCCGACATGCTCGATGTCTACAAGGCCGGCTTCATCGACATGAAGAAGCAGTACCTCACCGTTGGCGTCAACGGCCTGACGGAGGCCGCCGAATTCCTCGGCCTGCGGGTCTCCCCGAATCCCGAATACGGCGATTTCGTCAACACGATCCTCGAGACGATCAACATCGCCAACCGCAAGGACCGCACCCCGGACGCGATGTTCAACACCGAGTTCGTCCCGGCCGAGAACCTCGCCGCCAAGAACTACAAGTGGGACAAGAAGGACGGCTATTTCGTGTCCGAGAAGCACAACCTCTACAGCTCCTACTTCTACAATCCCGAAGACGACACCGTGTCGATGATCGACAAGTTCAAGCTCCACGGCGAAGACTTCGTGAAGTACCTCGACGGCGGCTCCGCCCTCCACATGAACATCGCGGAGCACCTCACCAAGGAGCAGTACCGGAGCCTGCTGAAGACGGCCGCCCACTACGGCACCAACTACTTCACCTTCAACTGCCGCAACACCGTCTGCAACGACTGCGGCCACATCAGCAAGGACACGCTCACGGTCTGCCCGAAGTGCGGCAGCACCAACCTCGACTACCTCACGCGTGTGATCGGCTACCTCAAGCGCGTGTCTTCCTTCGCGGAGCCGCGCCAGATCGAGGCCCAGCACCGATTCTATAATCCCAAGAACGTTCCGACGGAATGATCAAGTATATCCCGGAGCTCACGGACATCGTCCTCGAGGAGATTCCGGACAAAGTGACCCTGGCAGTTGAGATCACCAACTGCCAGGGTTCTTGTCCCGGGTGCCATTCGCCGTTCCTCAAGCTCGACATCGGCGAGGAGCTGACCCCGGAGATCGTGGACCGGCTGATCGCCGACAACTACGGCGT
>LUZH01000193.1:0-2173 GCA_001602885.1 Bacteroidales bacterium Bact_16
GCATCGCGGCGCCTTCCGCCATCACGAAGCCGGCGCGGTCGATGCTGAACGGCAGCGAGGCGCGCGTCGGGTCGTCGGCGAGCGTCAGGGCGTGGGCGCTGACGAAGCCGCCGAAAGCGAGCGGATGGAGGACGGCTTCGGTGCCGCCCGTGAGGATGGCGTCGGCGAAGCCGAACTTGACGGCGCGGAACGCCTCGCCGACCGACTGCGTGCTCGAAGCGCACGCGGCCACGGCGGTGAGGTTGGCGCCCTGCGCGCCGTAGCGGATGGCGATGTTGCCGGCGGCGATGTTGCCGATCATCTTGGGAATGAACAGCGGGGAGATGCGGTCGGCGCCTTCTTCGAGCATCACTTTCGTCTGCTCGGCGAAGGTGTTCATGCCGCCGATGCCCGTGCCGACATAGATGCCGAGGCGCTCCGGGGCGATGTTGGTGCCGGCCTGGAGGCCGCTCTCCTGCATCGCCTGCTCGGCCGCCGCCTGCGCGAACAGGCAGAAGCGGTCGTTGCGCTTGGTCTCCTTGAGCGTAATGCCATAGGCGGTCGCATCGAAATCGCGGACCACGCCGGCCACGCTGACCGGCAGGTTCCATTCCTTGGCTTCAGGATAGGCGCTGATCCCGCACCGGCCCGCCTTGAGGGCGGACCAGAACGCTTCAGTGCCGTTTCCGACCGGCGAGATGACGCCGGTTCCGGTAATAACTACTCTTCTCTCTTCCATTATTTATACATAAAGCGGCGGATGCTGCCCTTCGGGGTCTTGGCGAACGGCTCGAAGCGGAGCTCGTAGTCGTTGATCGCCGAGTAGGCGGGCAGCTTGCCGTTGAGGCATACGATATTCTGTTTCATGATGGCATCGAGGCCGTCGGCGCCGATGCCGGCCTTGTCGAGGGCGTCCAGGTTGGGGACGATGAGCGCCGCAATGCGGTGCTCGCGCTGCAGGACGATGGATTCGGCCACGTAGGGCAGCTCGTTGAGCACGACCTCGATCTCCTCCGGATAGACGTTCTGGCCGTTCTCCGTGAGGATCATGTTCTTGCAGCGGCCCAGCAGGAAGATGTTGCCGTTGGCGTCGATGGTGCCGATGTCGCCGGTCCGGAACCAGCCGTCCTCGCTGAGCACGGCCGCCGTGGCCTCGGGATTCTTGTAGTAGCCCTTGAAGACGACGTCGCCGCGCACGGACAGCTCGCCGGCGATGTTCTGCTGGTCCGGAGAGTCGATGCGGTACTCCAGGATCTCGGGCAGCCATTCGCCGCAGGACTTGGGGATGTATTTGCCCACCCGGCCATAAGAAGCGATGGGACCGAGCTCGGTCAGACCGTAGCCGGTCATGAACGGCACCTTGAGCTTGTAGACCAGCAGGGACTCGACCTCGGACGGGATGGCGGAGCCGCCGGTGCAGAACACCTCGACGCGGCCGCCCATCGCGGCCATCAGCTTGTCGTGCAGCATCTTGCAGTAGTCTGCATTGTTCTCGTAGTCGTCCAGTTTCGCCTTGCCTTCGGCGCTGCGGATCTCGGCGCCGAGGATGTACTCGGCGAACTTGACGAAAATCAGCGGCACGCCGAAGAAGATGCGCGGCTTGACTTCCTGGAGCGCTTCGTGCACGTTCATCGGGATCGGCGGGACGCCGAGCACGGTCACGTGCATACCCATCGTCATCGGGATGACCACGTCGCAGGTCAAGCCGAAGCTGTGGGCGTGCGGCAGGAGGCTGAGGTAGTCCTCACCTTTATAGAACGGGAAGCCCGGGCGGATGCCCTGGACGTTGGCCGTGTAGTTGCGGTAGGTCAGCATCACGCCCTTCGGGTTGCCGGTGGAGCCGGAGGTATAGAGGATGGCGCAGACCGCATCGAAATCGGGGTCGACCACCTTGAAGTCGGCCGGCCGCATCCCGGCGGGATAGCTCGCGGCCAGGAGCTGCGCGCCGTCGGCGTACAGCTCACCCGCGCCGTTGCGGCTGGCGAGGACATTGCCGGTGGCGGAGTCGATGACGCAGAGCACTTCGGGCATCTGCTCGAAGTCCATCGCGTCGAAGGTGCGCTTCTCGGTGTAGAGGATCTTGCTGTCGGAATGATTGACCAGGCGCTCTGTATCGGCCGGGGTGAATGCATTATAGAGATGTACGGCCACATAGCCCTTGCTGACAGCCGCCATGAAGACGGTCACGCCCATC
>LUZH01000193.1:2187-5883 GCA_001602885.1 Bacteroidales bacterium Bact_16
GGCTTGAGGCCGGCTTTTTTCCAAATCAGGTCAAGCGTCTCGATCTTTTCCGCGAGCTCGCGATAGCTGATCGTGGACTTGCGGAAGTCGCTCAGCGCAGGACGCTCCCAACTTTCGCGGACGGCGCCTTCGAAGAGTTTGATGAAGTTGTCGATCTTGATCATAAAAATTTTCCTTCTTTTTAGGTTTAAGATAATACAGTCCTGAAAAACCGGCTGCGAAGTTATCTTAAAAATCGGCAACGACTTCCTGTTTCGGCCGTTATGTGGTCAAATTCGGACACGGATGGGTGAAATCGCCCGCACAGGGGCGAAACTCCCCCGAAGTGCGAAGTCCCGCTCCCGAAAAAAACCGCGCAAAGATAAAACAGGTCCGCGGGGCGGGCAAACAAAGGAAACCGGCGGGCAAAAAAAGTGACGAAAACCTTGTTTTGCGGAAAAAAGGGAATAACTTTGGGACGAAAATCCGGGTCCGGGGATTTCGTCCCCGTCCCACGGAAACGTTTAAAACGAAAGACCAGGCTTATGAACACTCGACTGCGCATCGGAAAGACCTACAAGGAGCAACTCCTTTATGTTGTGCTGATTCCGGCCTTCTTTGTCGGATTCTGCTTCCTGTACAACCCTTTCAGCTTGCAGGAATACTACCAGGTCGGCGGGATGTCGTTCGGATTCCACTTCGTGATGCTCGCGACCATCCTGATGGCCATCCTCGCCCTCACCCGCCTCATCTTCAGCGTGCTCTACAAGCACATCCCCTTCCGCTGGTGGCACTACGCCATCTGGTGCTTCGGCGAAGTGTTCGTCTTCTCGTTCTTCATGGCCCTCTACACGGCCCTGTTCTATAATGGTGCATACACCTATTTCGCCGTCCTGTCGCACTGCTTCAAGTTCTCCTACCTGATCCTGGTCTACCCCTACCTGTTCCTGACCCTGGTGCAGATCATCCTCAACAAGAACGCCGACCTCAAGGCCGAACCCGTCGACACCCTCGTCAAGTTCTACGATGAGCACAAGCGCCTCAAGCTCACGATCGACCCGGCCGCGGTCATCAGCATCCAGGCCGACGCCAACTACGTCATCATCCGCTACATGGACACGGACCGCGTCAAGGATTTCATGCTGCGCGCCTCGATGAAGAGCGTGGAGAACACGGTCGCCCAGCACGGGCTCGTGCGCTGCCACCGCTCCTACTTCGTCAATCCGAAGTATGTCAAGTTGTTGAGCAAGAACAAAGAAGGCATGATCACGGCGGAGCTCCTCCACCCCGAGGTCCCGTCCATCCCGGTCAGCAAGCAATTCTACAAGCAGCTTTCCGAACTACTATAATACATTATGGCTGACAACCACATCGTCATCATGGCCGGAGGCGTCGGCAGCCGGCTTTATCCCGTCAGCACCCCGGAGCGCCCCAAACAGTTCCTGGACCTGCTGGACTGCGGCAAGACCCTTATCCAGCTGACCTACGAGCGTTTCCTGCGCACGGACGCGCACGCACAGTTCTGGGTGGTCACTTCCGCCCGCTATGTCCCCTTCATCCGTGAACAGCTGCCCGACATCCCCGAGGCGCACATCCTCGCCGAGCCGGAGCCGCGCAACACGGCACCCTGCATCGCCTACGCCTGCTGGAAGATCCGCCACGAGGACCCGCAGGCCAACATCGTCGTGACGCCGTCCGACGCCTACGTCCCCGACTACGACGCGTTCGCCGCCACGATGCGCACGGCGCTGGACTTCACCGCCACGCGTTCCGCCATCGTGTGCGTGGGCATCAACCCGACCTACCCGCACACCGGCTACGGCTACATCCACGCCCCGGGCGCCACGGACGGCGTCGTAAAGGTCGCCTCCTTCAAGGAGAAGCACCATCGAGGCGGAGCTGCGCCGCTACGCCCCGCAGATCTGCGGCGTGATGGACGAGCTGGCGCCCGCCCTATTCACGCCCGCCGAGCCTGCCGAGCTCGCGCGCCTCTTCCCCACCTGTGAGAAAATTTCGATCGACTACGCCGTGATGGAGAAATCCACTGACGTCCACATGATTCCGGGCCATTGGGTATGGAGCGACCTGGGCAGTTTCGAGGCAATTGAGAAAATTACCGGAAAAAAGTTGAAATAAATTTGGAGAATTCAGAAGAAAGCAATACCTTTGCAATCCCAAAACGGAGGACTCGTTAGCTCAGTTGGTAGAGCACAACACTTTTAATGTTGGGGTCTCGGGTTCGAGCCCCGAACGGGTCACAAAAGTGAAACGAGCTTTCGTTTGAAATATTGCTTCCTTAGCTCAGTTGGTAGAGCACCTGACTCTTAATCAGGGTGTCTAGGGTTCGAGCCCCTAAGGGAGCACTCAAAAGGCCTCACAGCAATGCTGCGAGGCCTTTTTCGTACTCCCCGGTTCCCTTATGCCGAGGGGCTTGCATAATTTCTGCTGAATGAGTATATTTGGGATATGGAAGAAATCATCAAAATCAGCTATGAAGCTCCCTGCACGGATGTCCTGGAGCTCGAACAGGAAAGTATCATCTGTATAAGCGGACAGTGGGGATTAATAGACTGAGTCTCACCACCTGAACACACAGTCAACTAAGATTAATACACTATGAAAAAGATCCTCTTACTCCTTGTCCTTTCCGTCATTTCCGTCTCCTCGCTGGCGCAAGGCCTCAGTAAGGAAGAAGAAGAAGAAGAAGAACGCTTCAAACTCGTCCTCACGTATTCAGACAGCAGGCGGGAAGATGAATCCATCGCCATCCTCGACGAACTGATCGAGAAGCATCCGGACCTCTCCTTCCTGAAATACGAGAAAGCATACTGCCTATCTCATAAACAAGATTATAAAAACGCCTACGAGACCCTGAAGCCCGCCATGTCCGCACCGGACGTGGTTCCGGAAATCTTTGCCTCAGCCGGCCAATGCCTGGATATAATGGGCAAGCCCGAAGATGCCATGAAGACCTTCGAGGCCGGGCTCGAGAGATTCCCCAATTCGGGATGCCTCCACCTGGAGATCGGCAACGTCCTGACCGCCCAAGGACACACGAAAGAGGGTCTCGACGCCTACGAGCGTGGCATCGAGGTCGATCCGACCTACCCGTCCAACTACTACCGCGCCGCCCAGCTCCTTTCCACCGACTATCCCGTGAAGGCCATCATCTACGCGGAGACGCACAACCTCCGCTCCAACTTCAACGATCCTCGCTGGGTGGAGCTCAGCAAGCTTCTGTACGATACCTACAACGAGAATATCCACTTCGAGGCCGATACCGTGCGGACTACTTTTGCCCGCGACCGGGACTTCGCCATCGATACCAACGCCGTCAACAGTCCTGTGGCACTTCTCAAAGCCCTGGTCACTGCCGAGCAGGAAATCGATTTCGACGAAGCGATGAAAGCGTCCATCGACGTGGAGGCCCTTAGAGCCACCGGCGGACAGCTCACACTTGCCGAACTTACAGCCATCCGCCGCCGCTTCCTGGAGAATTACGACAACAAAAAGGGAAAATATGACAAATTCTCTTTCCTGCTATTCGATTTCCAGAAGGATATCCTGGACGCCGGCCACTGGGACGCTTACAATATGTTCACGCTGCGCGAAGGACGCCCGGAAGAATTCAAAGCCTGGCAACCGGACCACGACCCGGACCTGCTCGCCTACTTCGAATTCATGGGCGCCGAAGACGAAGAATAGCCGTTCCGCCGC
>LUZH01000194.1 GCA_001602885.1 Bacteroidales bacterium Bact_16
CTATCAATTTCCAAAGAAATCAACGCTCTCGATTCTTAGTTTCTCGGTACTTGCTTGTACTTGTTCTTCCAGTATTTTCAATGATCTTGTGCCTTCCTCTCGGAAAGGGACTGCAAAGGTAAACCACTTTTTTGAAAGTGCCAAATATTTTTTGAAAAATTTTTGATGAAATCTTCTATCTTTGTTGAACGATGGAGAATTACTGTTTGTCCGAGCCTCGCTACGAGGCGATGAATTACCGCCGTTGCGGCCGCAGCGGCCTGCTGCTGCCCGAGATTTCCCTGGGCTTCTGGCACAATTTCGGCGAAGCCGCCGACCCGCAGCGCTGCCGCGCGATCGTGGAGACGGCGTTCGACAACGGTATCACCTACTTCGACCTGGCCAACAACTACGGCCCGCCTGCGGGCAGCGCCGAGGAGACGTTCGGCCGGATCTTCGACCAGTCGCTGCGCGCGCACCGCGACGAGATCATCGTCGCCACCAAGGCCGGGCACGACATGTGGCCCGGCCCGTATGGCGAGTGGAGCTCGCGCAAGAGCCTGGTCGCGTCGCTGGACCAGAGCCTCAGGCGCCTGCGGCTGGACTACGTGGACATCTTCTATTCCCATCGCCCCGACCCGGACACGCCGCTCGAGGAGACGATGCAGGCGCTCGTGGACATCGTCCGCAGCGGCAAGGCGCTCTACGCGGGCATCTCCAAGTATCCGCCCGAAATGGCCGCCCGCGCGTATGCGTATCTGCGCGACGCGCACGTCCCGTGCCTGGTCTATCAAGGACGCTACAACATGCTGGACCGTGAGCCAGAGGCGGAGATCCTCTCGCAGGCGGCCGCCAAGGGCGTCGGCTTCGTGGCCTTCTATTCCGGACGATTCCCGCATGCGGCACAGCCAGTTCCTGCGCGAGAGCGACCTCACGCCCGAGCTGCTCGCCCGGCTGCGCGCCTGGAATGAAGAGGCGCGCGCCGAGGGCCTCAGCCTGGCGCAGTACGCCCTGCGCTGGATCCTGCGGCGCCCGGAGGTCACCTCCGTGATCGTGGGCGCCAGTTCCGTCGCCCAGCTCCAGGACAGCCTCAAGGCCCTGATGCGCTAGCCCCTCCGCCTTCCCCGCCACCGCGGCCCGCCGGCCAGCCCCTGCCGCCGGCCCTGTCCGCCGCTTCTGCCCGCTGGTCGGCCCCTTCCGCCGGTCCTCCCGGCTCTGCCCCGTCCTTCCCGAACCTCTTACCGTGCCCGGTGTCCCCAAAACAGGGACACCGGGCATGATTGGGGCCGTTTTCGTTCCCGGTGTCCCTGTTTTGGGGACACCGGGAACGGTGACGGGATCAGATGGTGTCGAGCAGGCGGGTCACCTCCGCGTAGGGTCGCTCCAGGACACGCGCCAATTGACCGATATCAGCACTGAAGCGATAGCGCAACTGCCGCAGCAATTCTCCCAATTGCGTGTCGGTGAGCTCGAGGATGTTACCCTTCCTGAACAGGCTCATGCAGAGGTCCCGGGCGGAGGAAAGGATGTTCTGGTCCCGGAAAGAAGGGAGTGCATCCTCTTCCAGGCGGGCCCGGGCCTTGGAGGAATTGTTCAGGAAATAGTTCATCCGGGCCGGAGTGCGAAACTGTTGTTCGACATATCCTTTGGCCACGAATGAGGCGGGGTCTACATATCCTGCATCAAGGATTATATAGTCCGGGGGCAGAGGTTGTTTGCTGTGGATCAGGCGCTTCAATCCGTTTCCGGAATAGTCGCCGACCCGCTTCCCGGAGCGTGGTGCGGGATTGAAATAAACGCTTGCGCTCCCCCACGGGTAGAAGGAAGCGCTGGGGCAGATGTTGGCTGCGACGCTGTTCATCAGCACATATGCGATGGCGCGTTCCAACTCTTCTCCTTCCGGGCTGATCGGTTTAAAGTCCACCCGGTTCTTCCGCAGAAATTCTTTGATGCCATATTTGTGCTGATAGTGATTGCTGTAGCGGCGTTTGAATTCTGTGATGAAGCTTTCGATGTCCTCCAGGGATCCGGCAATCACGAAGTGGACGTGGTTGGACATCAGGATGAATGCCAGAATCCTGACACGGGAGGTGTGGGCGATGACGGCAATCAGGTTCATCCCGGTTTTGAAATCTTCATCATCCCGGAACCAGAGGCGGTCCGCCAGGTGGTCTGTCGATACCAGGATTATTACGGTCTTTCTCATATCAATTCTAATTCTTTAAGGCCTCTGCCGTGCCCGGTGTCCCCAAAAGAGGGACACCGGGCATGATTTGGGCCGTTTTCGTTCCCGGTGTCCCTGTTTTGGGGACACCGGGAATGGTTGCCGTGGTGGGGTGAGGAAGGTCATCGGAGCTGGTCGAGGAGGTTGCGGCGGTCGAGGAAGCGGTAGGAGGCGGCTTCGAGGAGGTGCTCCGGACGGATGTCCTCCGCGCCCTCGAGGTCCGCGATGGTGCGCGCGACGCGGATGATGCGGAAGTAGGCGCGCATCGAGAATCCCATTTTGGTCATCAACCGTTCCAGCGTCTCCCGGCAGGTGTCGCTGAGGGGGCAGAAGCGCTCGATGTCCCGGTTGGACATCTCCGAATTGCTGGCGGGCCCGTCCGGGGCGAAGCGGTGCTTCTGGGCGATCCGCGCCTTGAGCACGCGCGCCGCCACGACCTCGCTGGACTCGGCCTTGTGGCCCCGCACGATCTTGTCGGCGGGCACGGGGTGCATCCAGACGTGCAGGTCGATGCGGTCGAGGATGGGCCCGGACAGCTTGGCGAGGTAGTTCTGCCGCTGGACGGGCGTGCAGGTGCAGCGGTCGCCTTCGCCGTAGTAGCCGCAGGGGCAGGGGTTGGAGGCGGCGACGAGCATGAACGAAGCGGGAAATTCGACCTTCGACTTGAGGCGGGAGATGCAGACGGAGCGGTCTTCGATCGGCCCCCGGAGGGCCTCGATGACCGATTTGGGCATCTGCCCGACTTCGTCGAGAAAGAGCACGCCGCCGTGTGCGAGCGACACCTCGCCCGGGAGGATGGCCTCCCCGCCGCCCCCGCCGACGATGGCCGCGAGCGAGGCGGAATAGTGCGGCGCGCGGAAGGGCCGGCGCCGGATCAGCCCGTCCTGCGGGCTGCCCTTGCCGGCCACCGAATAGATCTTGCTCGTGACGAGCGCCTCCTCCATCGTCATTGGCGGCAGGATGCCGGCCAGGGCCTTGGCGAGCGAGCTCTTGCCGGCCCCCGGGGCGCCGACCATGATGATGTTGTGCCCGCCGGCGGCGGCGATCTCGATGCCGCGTTTGGCGCCTTCCTGGCCGATGATGTCGGCGAAGTCCATCCCGGCGAAAGCGTGTGGCGCAGCCATCCGCGCGCGATGGACCTTGCGATAGCGCGTCGTGTTCCAGATCAGCAGGTCGCGGCAGTCCTCGCGCCCCTCCAGGATGCGCACGACCGCGTCCAGCCCGTCCACGCCATAGACCTGCATATCCTTGAACTCAGCGGCCTCCAGGGCCGAATCGACGGGCAGGATGACGCCCTCGAAACCCGCCTGCCGGGCCATCTCGGCGATGGGGAGCGCGCCCGGGACCGGGCGGACGCTCCCGTCCAGGCCGAGCTCGCCCATCAGGATGAAATGGCCCGCGCGCGGCAGCTCGCGCTGCCCGGAAGCGGCGATGATGCCGACGGCGATCGGCAGGTCATAGCCGCTGCCGTTCTTGCGCAGGTCCGCGGGCGCGAGGTTGATGACGATCCGCTTGCCCGGAATCTTGAATCCCAGGGCCTCCAGGGCCGTGGTCGTGCGCAGGAGACTCTCCTTGACGGCCGCGTCGGCCAGTCCGACCAGGTGGATCCCGATCCCCCGGTCGATGTCGATCTCGACCGTCACTTCGACGGCGTCGATCCCGATGCATTTCGCACCGTGAATGTGTGTCAACATAGT
>LUZH01000195.1:0-682 GCA_001602885.1 Bacteroidales bacterium Bact_16
AAGTAGAGCACGCCGGTCAGCGTGAACGGATAGTCCACGTTGAGGTGGATCCAGAACATCGGCTCCTCCTCCATCGGATAGAGCTCGCGGTAGAACTTCAGGTAGTCCTCGTCCTTGAGCTCGGACGGGGCCTTGGTCCAGATGGGCTCGATGTTGTTGATGACGTTGTCCTCGTCGGTCTCGACGCTCTTGCCGTCCTTCCACTCGGTCTTCTTGCCGAAGACCACGGGGACGGGCATGAACTTGCAGTATTTGCCCAGGAGCTGGCCGATGCGGCCCTTGGCGGCGAACTCTTCGGCGTCGTCGTCCAGGAAGAGGGTGATCTCGGTGCCGCGGTCTTCCTTCGTGCCCGCACTCATCTCATACTCCGGGGAGCCGTCGCAGGACCAGTGGACGGCCTTGGCGCCTTCCTGCCAGCTGAGGGTGTCGATGGTGACTTTCTTGCTGACCATGAAAGCGGAATAGAATCCGAGGCCGAAGTGGCCGATGATGGAGTCGAGCTGGTCCTTGTATTTCTCGAGGAACTCGCCGGCGGAGGAGAAGGCGATCTGGTTGATGTAGCGGTCGACTTCCTCCTCGGTCATGCCGATGCCGCGGTCGATGATCTTGAGGGTCTTTTCCTTCTCGTCCAGCTCGATGCGGACCTTGAGCTCGCCGAGCTCGCCCTTGAAATCGCCGCTGG
>LUZH01000195.1:692-1698 GCA_001602885.1 Bacteroidales bacterium Bact_16
TAGAGGAACTGCTTGATCACCGGGAAGATGTTTTCGGTGGTCACGCCGATTTTGCCTTTAAGTGTCTTGGTTGCCATATGCAAGTGTGTTTGAAATCAAAAAAGGTCGGCCCATCGCGGGGCCGGCCTTTTCTGTTTCAAATGCTGTTCCAGTGACAAATTGTCAATTATTTGTAGAGGAAGCGCTTGATGCTCATCTTGGGCGTCTTCTCGAAAGGCACGAGGACGGTCTCGACCTTGGCGATCTGGCTGTAGACGGGCAGGTGGCGGTTGGCGCCGGTGCGGATCTTCTCGGGCAGGTCGGAGACGGTCTCCTCGTCGAGGTTGGCGTTCTTGATGCCGTCCTTGTCGAGATAGACCAGGGCGACGATCTTGCCGGCGCGGTCCACGACCACGGATTCGTTGACGAACGGCTGGTTGTTGACGATGGCCTCGAGCTCCTCCGGGTAGACGTTCTGGCCGTTGGCGGTCAGGATCATGCTCTTGGAGCGGCCCTTGATGAAGATGTTGCCGGCCTTGTCCATGATGCCGAGGTCGCCGGTGCGCAGGTAGCCGTCGGCCGTGAAGGCGTTGGCGGAAGCCTCAGGGTTCTTGAAGTAGCCGATGGTGATGTTCTCGCCCTTGGCCTGGATCTCGCCGGCGATGTGCTGGGGATCCTCGGAGTCGATGCGCACGGTGGCGCAGTCGACGGCCTTGCCGCAGGAGCCCGGGACATACTTGGTCCAGTGCTCATAGGCGAGCAGCGGGCAGGCCTCGGTCATGCCGTAGCCGACGAGGTAGGGGAACTTGATCTTCTTGAAGATGCGCTCGACCTCCGGGTTGAGGGCCGCGCCGCCCATGATGAACTCCTGGACGTTGCCGCCGAAGGCCTGCACGAGGCCGTCCTTGACCTTCTTGTAGATGATCTGGTTGAGGCCGGGGATCTTGAGGAGGAACTTCACGGCGGGCTTCTCGAGCGTGGGCTTGATCTTGGACTTGTAGATCTTCTCCATCACGAGGGGCACGGT
>LUZH01000196.1 GCA_001602885.1 Bacteroidales bacterium Bact_16
CCGTCCTTGACCTCCGCCGTGGCGACGGCGGTGTCGCTGGACGTGGCCGTGACCTTGGCGCCGTTGGCGCCTGCCTCGACCGTCGCGAAGTCGTCGCCGTTGACCAGCACGCTGACGCTCTGCGCAGCGGTGACCGTCAGCGGAGACTCCTCCGTGTAGGTCTTGCCGTCGGCCATCGTGATCTCGGTATCCTCGACGCCCGGGCCCGGAGGGGTGCCGCCACCGCCGCCGTTGCCCATATGCTCCTGCTCGTCGCCGAAGCCCGGATTGATCTGCACGTTGAAGTGGAAGTCGGTCAGGCTGTACACCTCACCGACCATGTTGGTACGGCCGTTGACCTTGACCGGCACCAGGCCGATGTTGACGGCGGAGGTCATGCCGGACTCCTGGAAGGAGGTCACGTCCACCTTGCCGTTCTCCGGCACGAGGACGTAGTTCATCCCGACCCAGGTGTGCGTGGTCTTGTAGCCGCCGAACGCCTCCGCCTTGATGGCGTTGGACGCGAAGACGATCTCTTCCGTCTCGGAGCCGGCCACTCCGGCGTACATGTCAAAGCTGACAGGCGCCACCACACTCATCGTGGAGCTGAAGGCCTCCTGCCCCTGCGGCACGTCGGTGCTCTTGGCGAGGACGTTGAGCTGCGCGAAGGGGCGCTTCATCGTCACGTTGTAGCTGGCCGAGGCGGCGGTCACGTCCACGGTGGCCCAGAACGCATCCAGGGATGCGTCGTTGGCCTTGAGGTTGCGTTTGAAAGAGAACTTGGCCACGTTGCCGTCCGCGAACTGGACGTCATAGGCGTCCGCGTGCATCGCGAAGAACACCACGCGGTAGTCCTGGTTGCGGGACAGGGTCAGGGTCAGGCTGGCGCTCTTGTCGCTGACGGAGCCCACGGGCTTGTAGCCCGCGCCGCCGATGAGGGAAGCGGGCAGCAGCTCGCCGCCGCTCTTGGAGAACACGGCGGCATACAGCTGGAACTCGCCGGAAGCGTCGTCCAGGCCGGTCGTCTCCGGCGCGGCCTTGGTCAGTTTGTTGCCCAGGTCGAGGGTAAATGTCACCGGGACCGGTTTGCCGCCCGCAGCGGGATCGATGACCGGTTCCTTGGCGCAGGACGCCAATGCAAGCGCCGCAACGGCGGCAAGCATCGAAATGATTGTTTTCTTCATTTAGGTATCAGTTTTATCTATTTTGCAATTAATTCCAAAGTCACGACCTGCCGTTTGCCGTCCTGCAGATGGACGACCGCTTCGACAGTATGGGCGCCGGCGGTGAGCGTCACCGACGGGCCGGACACGGCGGAGCCGTCCAGGCGCCATTCGACGCTCGTGTAGGGCAGGTCGGCCACCTCGTTCAGCGTCAGCGCGAACGAAGAGCCGGCCGTGTAGCTGCCCTTGCCGGGGTTGCTGATGCTGTAATAGGACAGGCCCGCGGACGGCATCGTGACGCGGAACGTCACCTGGCCGGCGGCATAGGCGATGTTGCTCAAGGAGACGGACGAAAGCGCGCCGCTCCAGCTCTTGGCCGTATAGGTGGTCACTTTCTTCGCTCCCGGGAAGGGGATGTTGTCGGCAAGTCCCTCATAATACGGATCGAAATAGGACGCGCCGTATTCCTCCATGTACTCGTAGCCGTATTTCAGGTTGTCCTGGTCGACGGCAGCCACGACATAGTAGCAGGGATGGCTGCCGTTCTCGTTGATCGCGTTCGTGGTGTACCAGTCGGACCAGAGTTCGGCGGCCGTGACCTGGCCGTGCTCCTCGATCCGGACCTTGTGGGACGACTTGTCCACGTGGTAGACCAGCAGGCCGTGGGCGGGCAGGGCGGCGTCCCAGCCCGATTCGCCGCGGCACTCGTAGATGAAGTATTCGCCGTCCGCGTCGGCCGGCGTCTTGTAGGCCTTGTTCTCCTGCACGGGAGGCAGGGTATAATTGCCGGACTTGGGGAACTCCTTCAGGACGCTCGCGTCCAGCCAGCCCAGCAGGATCCGCTCCTCGATGCCGAAGTACGGCGGCACGCGGCCTTCGCCGTTGTAGGCGCCGCCGGCCATCAGCGAGAAGTCGAACGGGCCGGCGGCAATGCCGTTCGTGTCGTAGTCCGTGTCGTAGAAGTCCGGCAGGCCCATGGCGTGGCCGAACTCGTGGCAGGCCGTACCGATGCCGCACATCTTGTCCACATAGGTCCCCATGCCTTCCAGTTCGTTGGAACAGGCGTAACTGTCGATGACCATGTTGTCCAGGGTCAGCTCGATCCCGCCGTAGGAGAGCTCCCACTGGTGCGGCCAGATGGCGTCCTCGTCTTCGGAGTCAGCCTCGCCGTAGCCGGCGTAATACATGAACACCAGGTCCACCTTGCCGTCGCCGTCGTTGTCATAATTCGCGAAGTCGACCTGGCCGTCCAGCGCCTCGCAAGCTTCGGCGACGGCCTGCTCCGGACGCTGGTCGTCGCCGTCGCTGTTGTTGCCGCCGTAATAGGCCTTGTCGTGCGTAAGCTTCACGGGGCCGTAGACGTCGAAAACGGGCTCGAAACTGCCCTTGGAGTTCTCGTAATAAAAGTCCCGGGCGGAACCCTTGCCGCCGTTCTCACTGTAGCCCTTCTGGTTCATCAGGTTGTTGAAAGCCGCATTGGGGTCGGACATGGCGAAATCCAGGTCGCTGAACGAGACCAGGATTACCAGGAAATGCTTCTTGCCCAGGGCGACGTGGTCGCCGGCGCGGGGGGCGCGGCGCTTACGCGCTTCGGCGCGGCGCGTCGCCGCCTGCCGCCGGATGGCCAGCGCCCGGGACTCCGGGACGGGACGGTAATACCCGTCGGCGCCCTTGACGACCATACGGCCCTGCGCGTCCGTGAGCCAGTGGCCCCATTCGTCGCCGTGGCGGCTCAGGACAATGGTGCTGCCGTCCGGCTGGACGAAGGTGAGACGGCCCGGACGCGCCGGAACGGCCGACAGGCTCAGCGCCGTCAGCAGCAACAACAGGGAAAGGAATAACTTACTCTTCATAGCGCTCTACTTCTTGATGACATATCCGTTGCCGCTCCGGTCGGCAAGCCATACCAGGCCGCCTTCGTCCTTGACCACGGACATCCGGTCGGTGCGGTTCAGCACGGCAGCCGTGCCTTTCTTCCAGAAAACGCTGACGCTGACGGCATCGCCCACCTGCATGGTGTCGGCGTAGCCGGAGACAATCAGCTGCTCGTCCTCATCCGGATTGAGCAGGATGAAGGTGAGGTCGTGCCCGTCGTATTCGCGGACATACTGGTCCGCGCCGGGCACGTAGGCGCGCTCGTTGCCCGCGAAGAAGCAACCGGGCGCCGTGTGGGCCAGGATGGCCGCGGAATTGTCCGCGCCGTAATAGACGACCACCTTGGCGAGCCGCCAGTGGCCGGAGCCGGTGGCGCGGGTCAGCGTGACCGACTGGGCGGAACCGGTCCAGGTGTGGGTCGACAGGTCATAATCGCCCGTGTCCACGCCGGCGAAGTCGGACGCGACCGGGCTCTTGCCGTCGGAATAGGTATACTCGATCTTCACGATTTCCAGCGCGGAGCTGACCGTGACCGAGCCGTCGCCATAGATCCGGATGGCGGAACCGGTATTGTAGTATTTGCCGTCGTTCGCCCCGCCGGCGAACGTCACGGACATGTCCCCCGCCACGAACGGGTCGAGATACTGCGTGGCGTCCGACAGGCCGAG
>LUZH01000197.1 GCA_001602885.1 Bacteroidales bacterium Bact_16
TTTCGCCCGCAAGGCTGCAGCGCAAGGCCTGAAGGGCGCCACCTGCGTCGTGTCCACGGTGTCGCGGCGCGACAGCGTGTTGCACACTTTCCTGCGCGACTACCTGGCAGCCGGCCAGACCAAGCCGCTGGACGCCATCCTGGTGGATGAGCTGTCCGTCGACACGGATTCGCTCAAGGTCGAGCTCGCGGAGATCGTCTCCGTGATGAACGAAAGCTCGATGACGATCGGCAAGCTGATCCCGCGCGATTTCTTCCTCCTCAGCTCGTTCGACGAGGTGTCCGACTGCTGTTATTCCTTCTTGCGCGAACACAATCTGTTTACTCATAATATTGCCAAACCCCAGGTGTCGATATACCGTCCGGTCCGCAAACCGGAATCCGAAGACGATTCGATCATCCTGATTCCCGGTTCGTATGTACAAAATTAGCATCCTGCCCGAAGAGATAGAGAAAATGCCGCTGGGATCCTTTCCCGGCAAGATTACTGTCATAGACAAGAACGGAATCGATTTTGTGCGGGCGATTGCCTATCTGGGCACGCAGAAGATCATCGGTTTCGATACGGAGACGCGTCCGGTCTTTTCGCCGGGCCAGCGCCACAACCACGTGGCCCTGCTGCAGCTGTCGGGCGCCGAGAAGGCGTTCCTGTTCCGTGTCGGCTCGATGGGGATGCGCAAGCTGCTTTGCGCGATCCTGTCCAACCCCCGCATCCTCAAGGTGGGCGCCGCGGTGCACGACGACGTGCGCGGCCTGCAATACTACCGCCAGTTCGAGGAGCGCGGCTTCGTGGACCTGCAGAAGATCGCCTATGAGTGGGGCATCCGGGACAAGAGCGTGAAGAAACTGGCCGCCAACATCCTGGGCGTGCGCATCTCCAAGTCGCAGCAGCTCTCCAACTGGGAGGCGGACGAGCTGTCCGCCGCGCAGCAGATGTATGCCGCGACGGACGCCTGGGTGTGCCGGGAGATGTACCTGAAGCTCCTCCAGTCGGAGAAGCATCCGCTCACGCCGGAGGAGCTGAATCCGCCGCAGCCGCAGCCCGCGCAGCCTCCGAAGGAGGCGCAGCAATCGCCGCAAGGCCAAGAAACCCGCGGAGGCAGTAGCACAGCAGGACAATGGTTAAAGTCATCTTGAAACACGGGCGCGACGAGTCGTTGCGCCGTTTCCATCCGTGGGTGTTCAGCGGTGCTGTCGCCCAGGTGCAGGGTTCGCCCGCCGAGGGCGACATCGTCGGCGTGTACAGCGCCGAAGGGCAGTTGCTGGCCGCTGGCCACTGGCAGATCGGCTCCATCGCCGTCCGCGTGCTGTCGTTCGACGCCGATCCCACCGCTCCCGGTTTCTGGTCCGATTCCATCGCCCGCGCCCTGCAGGCCCGGATCGCCGTCGGCCTCTATTCGCCGGACGGCTCCGTCTCCGACACGACCTGCTTCCGCCTGATCCACGGCGAGGGAGACGGGCTGCCGGGGCTGATCATCGACTGGTATGACGGCGTCTGCGTGCTGCAGGCCCACTCCGTGGGCATGTTCCGCGCCAAGATGCAGATCTGCGAAGCGCTGCAGACCGTGTTCGGCGACCGCCTCAAGGCCGTCTATGACAAGAGCTCCGGGACCGCGCCCTTCAAGGCCGGGCTGGATCTGATCGACGGCTACCTCTATCGCGCGCCGGGCTTCGCGTCCAGCGAGACGACGGTGCTGGAGAACGGCCGCAAGTTCCTCGTCAACTGGGAGGAAGGGCAGAAGACCGGCTTCTTCCTGGACCAGCGGGACAACCGCGCGCTGGTCGGCAAATATGCCGCCGGGCGCCGCGTGCTCAACCTTTTCTGCTACACGGGCGGCTTCAGCATCTATGCGCTGACCGCCGGCGCGGCGCAGGTCGACTCCGTCGACTCCTCCGCCCGCGCCATGGACATGGTC
>LUZH01000198.1 GCA_001602885.1 Bacteroidales bacterium Bact_16
GACATCGACTCCTTCGCGGAGCGCGACTACGCCTCGATGGAGGCGAAGACGCAGAACGACCTTGACTACTGGCTCGCCCAGGGGTCGGCGCGCGCACTGCGGACGGGCGACAAGTTCGGCTACGACTACTACGCGCAGGTGCGCAAGGCGGGCGCGTGGCTCAACGGCCACTTCACGCTGGGCTGCTTCAGCGTCAACGTGGGCGGCTCCGTCGGCTACACGACGTTCTGGCGCGAGGGCCTCGTGCGCAAGGGCCTTTTCCCGGGCCTCCGCCCGGACGGCAGCGACTTCATCGTGGACGGCGTCAACATCAGCCGCGACAAGGACGGCAACCTGCTGCCCGGCTCCTTCGGCAAGTCCGCCGCGCAGCGCTTCCTGACCTGGTCGGGCAAGTTCTCGATGGGCTGGGTGATCGGCGGCAAGATGCGCATCTACACCAACGCCACCGCGCTGCAGGACGCTCCCAATTTCGCGACCGCCTACCTGTCGCCGCGTACGCGCGAATCCGTGGTGGACGGCCTCAAGCCGGTCCGGACCTATTCGGCCGACCTCAACTGGCAGTATTCCGGCAACGGGTTCAACGCCCGCGTGACCGGCTACTATACCAAGGTGTTCGACCAGACGGACGTGATGAGCGCCTTCGACGACCTGCAGAACGCCTTCTCCAATTTCGCGCTGAGCGGCATCGACGAGCAGCACTACGGCGTGGAGCTGGGCTTCAAGGTCCCGCTCCCGATCCCGAACGTCTCCCTGCAGGGCGTGGTGAGCGCCGGCCGCTATGAGTACACCTCCAACCCGACGATGGTCCAGACCGTGGACAACAGCGCCGCGCCGGTGGAGTACGAGGGCCGCACCTCGGTCCTGGTCCCGTACTGGAAGAGCCACCCGGTCTTCAAGCGCGACGTGGACGGCAACATCACCTCGGAGATCGACCACTTCCAGCAGCACTATGTGCCGGGTTCGCCGCAGCTGGCCACCAGCATCGGCCTGGCCTACAACTACGACTACTGGTTCATCGACGCCGACTTCGAGTACTTTGCGAACTCCTACCTGAGCATGAACCCGCTCTACCGCACCGACTTCGCGACGGCCGGCCCCGACGGCATCGTGACCCCGGTCGAAGTGGAGTACATGGCGGCGCAGGAGCGCTTCAAGCCGGTCTGTCTGGTCAACCTCAACATCGGCAAGAGCTGGCAGATCGACCGAAAGTACCAGCTCGGTTTCTCGCTCAACCTCAAGAACATGCTCAACCGGCGCGACGTCAAGACCGGCGGCTATGAGCAGACCCGTCTGGTGGACAATACCGTGGGCAAGGAGCGCTACTACCGCTTCGATCCCAAGTATTTCTATATGAGCGGTTTCAATTATATGTTGAACATCTACTTCAGATTCTGACGCCTATGAGAAAGCTATTTGCATCCTGCCTGCTGCTCGCCCTGCTCGCTTCGTGCCAGGAGTGGGATCCCGTGTTCACGGGGACCTACCGCACGCCGGATGAGCGGGAGCCGGAGATGGCGGCGGTCAATACGACCATCGCCGAGCTCAAGCAGCGCTATATCGACAATGGCGGCAAGGCTGTCGAATTCACCGACCATGTGGTGATCGGCGGACAGGTCATCTCGTCCGACCGCAGCGGCAACATCTACCGCGAACTCTATATCCAGGACGAGACCGGTGCCATCAGCGTCAAGGTCGGCAAGTCCTCGCTCTACAGCGACTATCGCCTCGGCCAGTGGGTCTATGTGGACTGCAAGGGCCTCACGCTGGGCTCCTACAGCGGCATGCCGCAGCTCGGCATCGAAGATGAGAGCGGCGAGTACGACACCGCCTACATCGACGCCCAGTATCTGATCAACACGCACATCTTCCGCGGCCGCGAGGCGCAACGCCCCGAGCCGCGCGTCCTGACGGCGGCCGAGCTGAAGCAGGCCCTCGCCGACGGCGGCTTCAAGAGCGACGCCTGGGGCAGTTATGTGACGCTCAAGGGCCTGACCTACGGGGCCAAGCCGGACCGCGACACCGACAGCTACAAGCGCATCTTCGCCATCCTCTACATCGGGGACGACCAGTCGAACCGCGTCTTCCTGAGCGACCGCACCTATGGCGTGACCACCTGGGCCATGTCCAAGACCAAGCTCCTGGACAACATCGCCGCCGGCAAGTTCGACGGCGTGTCCACGCAGGGCGGCCGCAAGGTCGAGGGCGAACTGCTCGAAGCCCTGATCGCGGGCGCCTCCCCGGTGACGATGAGCCAGTATTTCTCGCTCGCCGACGTCCCGGTCCAGATCCGCACCAGCGGATATGCCCGTTTTGCTGATGTCGAGATCCCCGCCGTCGTGATCGGCGACCCTTCCGCCTCCGCGGCGGACGGCGCGCCGGTCGAGGTGACTGGAATCCTTACGATCTATAATGGCGCCGCCCAGTTCACGCTGCTGGACGTGGACGGCGTCCA
>LUZH01000199.1 GCA_001602885.1 Bacteroidales bacterium Bact_16
GCTGCTCCTTGAGCGCCTTCTGGCGCGGGTCGGGGTAGCGGTTGTAGCCGGTCGGGTAGGGGCTTTCGTTGGCGTCCAGGAAGATGCCGAGCTTGCCCTGGTATTCGTCGCGTGCCGTGCTGTAGGGGCACAGGGCCCGGATGTTGGGCCGGACCAATGCTTCTATTCTATTCATGGCGCAGACGGATCTTGACGGCGTCGGCGTGGGCCTGGAGGCCTTCGGCTTCCGCCATGGTGACGATGGTGTCGGCAAGGCCGCGCAGGCCCTCGGGGGTGAGCTCCTGCAAGGTCATCTTGCGGTAGAAACTGTCGAGGTTGACCCCGCTGAAGGAGCGGGCCCAGCCGCAGGTGGGCAGGGTGTGGTTGGTGCCGGAGGCGTAGTCGCCGGCGCTTTCGGGCGTCCAGGCGCCTACGAACACGCTGCCCGCCGCCGTGATCCGCGCCGCGAAGCCCCAGGGATCCTGGACGGCGAGGATGAGGTGTTCGGGGGCATAGGCGTTGGCGAAGTCCACGCGGTCCTGCTCGTCCGGGAAGATGACGGCGCGGCTCTTGTCCAGGGCCTGCTGCACGTAGGCGGCGCGGGGGAGGGCCGCCATCTGGCGGGCCACCTCGGCCTGGACGGCCGCTGCCGTGGCTTCGTCGGGCGTGACGAGCATCACCTGGCTGTCGGCGCCGTGCTCGGCCTGCGAGAGCAGGTCCGCCGCGGCGAACGCGGCCGGCGCGGAACCGTCGGCGACGACCATCACCTCCGACGGCCCTGCGGGCATGTCGATGGCCACGGTGCCGGCCGAAAGCAGCTGCTTGGCCGTGGTGACGTATTGGTTGCCGGGGCCGAAGATCTTGTCCACCTTCGGGACGCTCTGCGTGCCGTAGGCCATGGCGGCCACGGCCTGCGCGCCGCCCAGCTTGAAGATGCGCTGCACGCCGCAATAGGCCGCGGTGTAGAGCACCTCCGGGTTGACCTTGCCGTCCGCGCCCGTGGGGGTGCAGAGCACCACCTCGGCGCAGCCGGCGATGGACGCCGGCACGGCGAGCATCAGCACGGTGGAGAAGAGCGGGGCGGTGCCGCCTGGAATATACAGGCCGACCTTCTCGATGGGGACGGGCCGCTGGATGCAGCGCACGCCCGGGGCCGTGTCCACGCTGATCTCGCGCGGACGCTGGGCCTCGTGGAAGGCGCGGATGTTGGCTTCGGCGGCGGCCACGGCGCGCTTGACGGCCGGGCTGACGCGCACCTCCGCCTCGAGGATCTCCTCGGGGCTCACTTCGATCTGCTCCAGCGGACGGCGGTCGATCTCCAGCGACAGCTGGCGGAGCGCTTCGTCACCCTGCTCGCGCACGCGCTGCAGGATGGCTTCCACCCGCTCGCGGACCACCGGATTGGCGCTGGAAGGGCGTCGGCAGAGCTCGGCCCAGCGCTCGCGGGAAGGATTCAGAAAGGTCTCCATGGGCTTACGGGATGATTTTGTCGATATTGAGCACCAGGATGCCCTCGGCGCCGATGGCCTTGAGCTGCTGGATCTTCTCCCAGAGATCCGCTTCGTCCACCACGGAGTGCATCGAGCACCAGCCCTCGGCGGCGAGCGGCATCACGGTCGGGCTGCGCATGGCCGGAAGGATGCGCGTGGCCGCTTCGACGGACGCCTGCGGGAGATTCATCAGGATGTATTTCTTGTGGCGGCTGACCTTGGCGGACTCGAAGCGGAACAGCATCTCGTCGAGCACCTTCTGCTCCTCGTCGCTGAGCTTGCCGGACGAGATGAGCACGGCCTCGGACCAGAAGATCTTCTCCACCTCGCGGAGGCCGTTGCTGACGAGCGTGCCGCCGGAGGAGACGATGTCGAAGATGGCGTCGGCGATGTCGGCGGCCGGGGCGATCTCCACGGAGCCGG
>LUZH01000200.1 GCA_001602885.1 Bacteroidales bacterium Bact_16
AAGCGTTCCGAGCCGTGGGAAGAGCAGTGGGAGCAGGATTTCGGCTTCGTGGCCGACACCTACCCGGTCATCTGCACGGAGATCGGATTCTGCCTCGCGGACGAGCCGGGGGCCCATATCCCCGTGATGTCGACTGACGTCTACGGCGAGCACATCACCAAATACTTCGAGCAGAAGGGGATTTCCTTCACCGTGTGGTGCTTCGACGTCAACTGGTCCCCGATGCTCATCAGCGACTGGGATTTCACCCCCACCACGCAGGGCCGCTTCTTCAAGGCCTACCTTCAGGGCCAGGCGGGTAAATGAGCCACACCAGCGTCGAAATAGCCGGACGGGAATGCTTTGTGCGGGCCGATGAGGCGCCGCGCTTCCTGCTGGTGCAGACGCTGGGACGGCACGAACGGGCCGGCTTCGACCGCACGGCGGACCTGGTCGCAGCGGCGGTCGGCGCGCCCGTCGTGCTGGCGGCATTCCAGGTCTTCGACTGGGCCCTGGACCTGATGCCGTGGCCCGATCCGGCCATCAGCCGGGATCCCCGGGTGGGCACGATGGCGGAGGATACGCTTCGCTATGTCACGGATGCCCTCCTGCCTGCGCTGGAGGCCGATTTCGGCCATTTGCCCGTCATCCTGGGCGGTTACTCGCTCGGCGGGCTGTTCGCCCTGTGGGCGGCTTCGCAGACGGACCGTTTCGCGGCCATCGCCGCGGCCTCGCCCTCGCTGTGGATCCGGGACTGGCTGGACTTCGCCGGGAGCCATCCGGTCCGGACCGGGAAGGTCTACCTGAGCCTCGGCGACCGGGAGGAGCACGCCAAGAACCGCGCCATCGCCCTGGTGGGCGACAGCGTGCGGGGCGAATACGAATTGCTGCAGCGCCAGCTGGGGGCGCAGGGCTGCACCCTGGTCTGGCACCCCGGCGGCCATTTCCAGGACGAAGACCGCCGCCTCGCGGCCGCCTTCGGCTGGTGCGCCGCACAGTTGCAGCAGTAGCCGTTTTGTCGTATCTTTGTCCTGTTTTTAAGACGATGCGCTTCTTCGAAAACTTCCTGTTCGGTGTCATCCTCGCGGCCTGTCTGTGGTCGTGCGGGCACGTCAATTCGGCCCGGACCATCCTGGACCGCGCGGAGATGAGCCTGGAGGCGCATCCGGACAGCGCTTTCGTGGAGCTGGACATGCTGGACCGGCGGATGCTGGACACCCCCGAGCTGCGGGCGCGCCACGCGCTGCTGCTCTCGCAGGCGCTGGAGAAATGCGGCATCGAGGTCTATGGCGACAGCATCATCCACGTGGCCCTGGATTATTATGATGCGGTGGGGGACAGCGCGAACGCGGAGAAGGCGCGCGCCTGCCTGGCGCGGATCCGGGAGAACGCCAGCCTGCTGGCGCCTTCCGACACGCTCAAGCGCCAGAACGCGCGCATCATCGAGGAGCGCTATTCCGACAAGCTTGCGCTGGTCCGCAAGGACGAGCGCATCCGCTGGATCGTCCTTGCGGCGCTGCTCGCGCTTGCCGTGCTCGCAGCCGTCATCCGCGCCGTCGTCCGCAAGCTCCGCTCGCGCCCGGACGAGCGGGCGATGGCCGTGATCCGCGAACGGCTGGCCGTGCTGGACAAGATCATCGCCTCGCGCATCTCGTCGGACGACAAGCTCTACCGCAGCAGCGAGGAGGAACTGGACGTGATGATGGCCGACCGGGAGGAGTTTCTGCGCTCCACCAAGATCCTCTTCGAGGAGAACCATCCCAGGTTCACGGCCTACCTGGCGGGGAAGGGGCTTACCGACTGGGAAATCGGCTATTGCTGCCTCTATACCCTCGGCCTGAAGGGCAAGGACATCGGCGAATATATCCAGAAGAAGCGCCACTACATCATCAGCCACGAGATCCGGCAGAAGCTGGGCCTGGACGAGCACGACACCAACCTCAGCATCTACCTCCGGGAGCTCCTGCTGGAGACGGAGCGCTGATGTAAAACTTCCCGTCTGTCTTACGGGACGAAATTCTTCCGTTCTATTCTGATTGTCAGCAGGATAATCGCGGGAATCCGCGTGCGCCGACGGGATATGTAAAACTTTTCCCGGATAATTTTGTCTTCGAAA
>LUZH01000201.1 GCA_001602885.1 Bacteroidales bacterium Bact_16
GGGCATCAGCAAGAAGGCCGGCCCCATCGCCATCCTCCTCGGCGCCGGCGTGCTGGGATTATTGATTTATTGATTATCTTTAAGCCAATGAAAAGAACACTCTTCGTTGGCATCCTGTGCCTTCTCTCCTTGTGCGCGCGGGCGGGCGTGCTGGAGGATATCGTCCCCCGCCCCGCGCAGGCCGAGCTGCACAAGGGCAGCCTGCGCGTTTCCGGCATCGCCGTCAAGTGCGATCCGGCCTTCGAACCGGACGCCCGCAACGCCATCAGCAGCTTCGCCTCGCGCCTGGGCTTCATCTCCGGCAAATCCTGCCCCTTCTCCACGCCGATCGGCCTGCATGAGGCCGTCGCGTCCGGCAAGGTGAAGGGGATGCTGTTCCTCAAGGACGCATCTCTCGGGCCGGAGGCCTACGGCATCGTCGTGGAGTCCGGCGTGGCCATCATCCGCGCCAGCGGGCTGCCGGGCGTGCTGTACGCCCTGCAGACCCTGCAGCAGATGCTCCCCGCCGCGATCTACGGCAAGGAGATCGCCGAGAAGGAGTCCTGGCGCCTGCCGTGCTGCGAGATCCGCGACGAGCCGCGCTTCGCCTGGCGCGGCATGCACCTGGACTGCTCCCGACACTTCTGGCAGGTGGACGAGATCAAGCGCTATCTCGACGTGATGGCGATGTTCAAGCTCAACCGCTTCCACTGGCACCTGACGGACGACCAGGGCTGGCGCATCGAGATCCTGTCCTACCCCCTGCTGAGCCAGATCTCCTGCTGGCGGGAGGGAACGATGGTCGGTCACGACTTCTCCTCCAACGACCGCATCCGCTACGGCGGCTTCTATACCCAGGACCAGATCCGCGAGGTGGTGGCGTACGCCGCCCGGCGCGGCATCACGGTCGTGCCGGAGATCGACCTTCCCGGCCACATGCTGGCGGCGATGGCCGCCTATCCGGAGCTCGGCTGCACGGGCGGCCCCTACGCCGCCTGGACGAAATGGGGCATCTCCGACCAGGTCCTGTGCGCAGGCAAGGAAAGCACGTTCGACTTCCTGGAGGCCGTCCTCGGCGAGGTGGCGGAGCTCTTCCCGGGCGAATACATCCACATCGGCGGGGACGAATGTCCCAAGACCGCGTGGAAGGACTGCCCGCACTGCCAGGCCCGCATCCGGGAGCTGGGGCTCCAGGACGACGGGCGGTTCACGGCGGAGCAATATCTGCAGAACTACGTCACCAAGCGCGTCCAGGATTTCCTGGCCACCAAGGGCAAGAAAATCGTCGGCTGGGACGAGATCCTCGAAGGGGAGCTCGCCCCGGGCGCGACCGTGATGTCCTGGCGGGGCACGGACGGCGCGAAGCAGGCTTCCGCCAAGGGCTTCGACGCCATTCTCTCCCCCGTCTCCCACTGCTACTTCGACTACCGCCAGAGCGAGGATCCCGACCTTGAGCCGGACGGATTCAACGGCGTCGTGACGCTGGAGACGGTCTATTCCCTGGACCCGCTGGACGGGATCGATCCCGGACAGGCACACCACATCCTGGGCGTACAGGCCAACCTCTGGACGGAATACATCAGCACGCCGGAGCACCTGGAATACATGCTCCTGCCGCGCCTGCTGGCGCTCTCCGAGGTGCAGTGGTGCCCGGCGGGCCAGCGCGACTTCGCGCGTTTCCTCCGCGTGCTCCGCGAGCACGAATTCCCCGTCCTGACGAAGGCGGGCTATTCATACAGCTATTCGGAATTCAGACGGATCGACAGGGACACCGTCCACTGACCGCTGTCAGCGGCCCAGCAGCAGGTCGAGCAGCTGATCGGAGCCGACGCCGTCGAAGTATTTCTCCACTTCGGCGGCGTCGAGCGTCTCGCGCAGGGCGGCGCGCTCGAAGCGCACGCCGACAAGGCGCTGCGCGAGCTGCGCGGCCGGCAGGGCGCCGAGGAAGTCGCCGTCGAACACGACCGCGGTCAGCACGCCGCGGTCCAGGCAGAGCCGGGCCTCGACGGTGCCGCAGGCGAGCTTGCCGCTGCGGACCAGGTCCGCTTCGCGGGACTGCCCGTAGATCCAGTCCCAGGTGGAGAATTTGGCGTCGGAAAGGCGCTGGACGGCCGCGCAGCGCTCCGCCCCGAAGGGCAGCGCGGCGTCGCCGCCCGCCAGGAACTCCTGCAGCGCGGCCTGCAGCTCGTCAAGCCCCCGGAATCGGGGCAGAAAGTCCTTTAAATTGGCCACGCGGCTCTTGACCGAGGCAATCCCCTTCACGGCCATCTTGGAGCCCGGAACGTCCAATACGCGGGCCAGCGTGTCCAGGTCCACGTCGTACATCAGCGTGCCGTGGATGATCTGGCGGTCCCGCCAGAGGCGGCGGGCATAGCCGGAGACCTTGCGGCCGTCCACGAAGATGTCGTTGCGGCCGGTCAGCTCCGCCGGGACGCCCAGCGCGCGCAGCGCGTCCACCACCGGCTGCGGCGAGACGTCCCGGCCGATGATGGTATAATTGAGGTTCTGCAGGTCGTGGTAGACGGCGCCGCCGCCGGTCACCCGGCGGGCCAGCCGGATATCATGCGCCTGCAGATAGCCCAGGTTGACCTCGCTGTAGGCGTTCTGGTTGAGCCCGATGATGACGGACGGGGCGTTGCGCCACAGATAGAAAAAACTGTCGTCCGACGGGTACTGCTCCAGGCAGTATTCGTCGAACGACATATTGTACCAGGGATCGGTCGATGGGTTTGTCAGAAACCGCATACGGACGATTCCTTACTGCATCTCGTTGCCGACCTTGCGGGCGCGCTCCGGCTTGTCGAGGTTGATGCCGTCGCTGATGCCGACCTCCACGAGGACGTTCCAGCCCGCGCAGAGATAGACATACGGCTGGAGCTCCCCGGCGTCCGGGACCACGATGGTCCGCTCGAACGGCGTCTGCTTCGTGCTGATGGCCACCACGTGCACGCCGGCGCCCCGACCACGAACACGATGTCGCCCTCCTGCATCACCTCCTCGATGCCGTGGACCGCGTAGGTCCCCTCGAGGAAGTCGCTCTTGCGGCGGGTGATCTCGTTGGTCTTGAGGGTCAGTTCCTCGGCCACGCCGTCGTTGTAGCCGGCGAAATAGATGGTGTGGGCGCCTTTGACCCAC
>LUZH01000202.1 GCA_001602885.1 Bacteroidales bacterium Bact_16
TAGGTGTCGGCCACGAAGCCGAAATCCTGCTCCCACTGCTCTTCCCACGGCTCGGAACGCTTCATCGGGTACGGATGCGAGACATAGGCCACGTTCGGGCGCCGGATGGGCTCCTGCGCCACAGGCGTGAGGTCGTAGGCCCAGTTGAAGCCGGCGCACAGGCAGAGGGCGTTGGGATTGTAGGTGCGGACCGTGTCGATGATCTGCTCCTGCAGCTCGCGCCATTCGGTCCAGCTGCAAGACCCCATCCCCGGGCCCGTCACCGTCGGCTCGTTGTACAGCTCATAGAGCGCAACCGTCGGCTCGTCCTTGTAGCGCTGGGCCACGGCGCGCCAGAACTTGAAGGTCTCCTCCTTGGTGGTGTTGTACATCGGGGACGTGTACAGCTCGTCCTTGAGGTTGCCGATCGTGTGCCAGTCCATGATGACGTACATCCCGTGCTGCCTGGCCCACTCGATGCCCTGGTCCATGGCCGCGAAGGTCTCCTCCCAGCCCATGGCATTGAGGTTGGTCGGATGGACGGCGAAGCGCACGATGTTGGCGCCCCAGTCGGCCGCAGCCGCGAAATAGCGTTCGTTCCACTGCCCGTCCCGGACCAGCTTGACCGGATCCGAGAAGCAGAGGCCGCGGAAAATGATCTCCTGGCCCTGCGGGTCGACAAATTTGTTTCCTTTGACCTTGACCCAGCCGTTGCCGGCCGAACAGGATGTGGTCAGAATGAGGGCGGACGCCACGAGGGCGATGGCAGAAAGGCTAATTTTACGCATGGTTATTGTTTTTCGTTCCTTCAAAAATAAGAAAAAAGACCCGAAAAAACACCTATCTTTGTTCTATAAACTGACAAGACAATGAAAACGGTTATCAAGATTCTTGCATTCCTCCCCATATTCCTGTCCGCCTGCACGCCCTCCGACGGTTCCTTCCGGCCCGTCCACATCAAGAGCAAGGTAGACGCCGTGCAGCCCGCCACCGGCCTCGTGCTGTGGAGCGACAACGCCGAAGACCGCAACGCCACCTACGGCAAGTCCATTTCGCTTGAATACGCCTACTGCCTCCCCTGCAAGGTCGTGACCGGCAAGCAGGACGGCACCGTCCAGTACGACTGGAGCAGCTTCGACGCCTGGCTCGACGAGGTGGCGTCCCGCAACCACCAGGCGGTGGTGCGCTTCCGCTACGAGTATCCCGGCGACGAGAGCGTGGACGGCAATCCCGGCACCACGGCCGTCCCGGCCTACATCAAGGCGCTGCCCGACTATCACGAGACCTACAACGAGAACGAAGACGGCGAGACCTGGTACGCCGACTGGACCAACAAGGAGCTGCAGTGGTTCACCAAGCAGTTCTACGCCGATTTCAACGCGCGCTACGGCCAGGATCCCCGGATCGCCTTCCTGGAGCTGGGCTTCGGCCACTGGAGCGAATACCACATCTTCGGCACGGAGCTCGACCCCGGCGTCAATTTCCCGTCCGAGGCCTACCAGAAGGAGTTCCTGACCTATGTGGACGGCGTGCTGGACATCCCCTGGGCGATTTCCATCGACGCGGCCGACAACTCCCCTGTCGTGGACGACGACCAGCTGATGGCCCTCGGCTTCGGCCTGTTCGACGACAGCTTCATGCACGCGGAGCACGAAGGCGACTACAACGAAGAATGCTGGGACGCCATCGGCGCGGGCACGCACTGGCAGACGGGCCCCTGCGGCGGCGAGATCAGCTACTACACCTCCGCCGACCAGAAGAATTTCCTGAACCCTGCGGGGATGTACGGCGTCACCTGGAAGCAGGCCGCGGCCAAATACCACATCTCGTTCATGATCGCCAACGACGCCCCGCGCGGCACCTACGGCACGGCGCAGCGCTTCAAGGAGGCCGCCCTGGAATGCGGCTATCACTTCCAGTTGAAGGAGCTTTCGACGGACGGCGGGAAGACCCGCGCCGAGATCACCAACACCGGCGTCGCGCCCATCTACCGCGACGCGTTCCTGGCGGTCGGCGGCGTCCGGAGCGCGGAATCCCTGAAGGGACTCCTCCCCGGCAAGACCCGTCAGATCGTCGTGGACAAGGCCACCGACGGCCGCGACGTCACGATCGAGTCCGACTTCATCCTGCCCGGCCAGACCATCCAGTTCGACGCGGACCTGTAGGTCCGGCGTCTATTCTTTCCCGGCCTCGCCCGATGCGTCCGCAAACAGGTCGCGTCCCTTCTCGTAGGCCGTCTGCAGGTTGGCGTCCCAATTCTCCAGACGGGATTCCAGCTTCTTCGTCATCCCGTCAAAGACGACGAAATCGGACGTCCGCAC
>LUZH01000203.1 GCA_001602885.1 Bacteroidales bacterium Bact_16
GTCATCGCACTGGCCCAACGCATCATCGGCGCATAGCTTATGTTCTCATTCCGCACCACTCCGGTCGAGGAGCAGCTCGACAGAAGCCTCCGCGAGGGCCGGGTCGCCTGTTTCTGCACGCAGAACTGCTGGGACCCGCACCGCGGGCGCTATCTGTATGACATTTTCCGCGAACGCGGCAACCTCGAACGCATCTTCAGCCCGCGCGACACCGAGCTGACCCCCGACACCAACCACATCGATTTCGATGCGGCGGAGCTGGAGGGGCTGGATGCCGTGGTGGTGGAGATCCAGGACGTGGGCACGCGCTACTTCAACTACACGCGCGACGTGATGCGGCTGCTGTCGATGTGCGCGCGGATGGCCGAGAGTCCGTCCATCTTCGTGGTGGACCACATCAACCCGGCCGGCCGCGTGGTCGAGGGCACGATGCCGGCGGTCGAGTCTGACATCTGGACGCCCAAGGTGGCGCACCGGCACGGCCTCACGCTCGGCGAGCTGTGCCACCTCTACTGCAGCGAGATCGGGGCGAAGTTCCCCCTGCATATCATTTCGGCATTCGTCTCCGACGTGGGCAAGGACCTGCTGCCCTGGACCATCGCGCCGGCTTCCGACATCCCGGGGATGTTCACCTGCGAGATGTATCCCGGCGGCGGCCTTTGGAACAACACGTCCATCACGCCCGCCATCGGCACGGCCCGGCCGTATGAATATTTCGGCGCGCCGTTCATCAAGAGCGGCGACATCCGCTTCCTGCCCACGCCGCCGGGCGTGATGATGCGGCCCTGCTCCTTCACGCCGGCCGCCGGCCGCTACGCCGGGCAGAAGTGCTACGGCTACCAGATCATGCTGCAGCCCGGCGCGCAGTACCATTCGCTGCTGCACACGCTGCAGCTGATGCGCTTCCTGTCGGAGCGCTACTCGCAGTTCGAGCTGTTCGACTCGCTCTTCGTCAAGGTCGCCGATCCCGTGATCGAGGAATACCTGCGCGGCCGCCTGACCTTCGACGTCGTGCAGGAGCACGTCAAGCTCGAGGAGCAGAAGTGGATCCGCAAGGCCAAGCGCTACATCCTCTACGACGACGCGCCCTACCGGATGAAATAATTTTCGTCTGTCGCGCGAAAAAATTTGCGGAATCCAAAATTATGCGTATCTTTGCATTCCCAAACGACATGCTGGGTTCGTATAACGGTTAGTACTCGAGATTCTCAATCTCGCAATAGGAGTTCGATTCTCCTACCCAGTACCAAAGAGCATCGCTTCCGCGATGCTTTTTTTGTTTCCCCTCCGGCCCGTTGCCCGTTTTTCGTTATTCGCTCATTGTCAATCCACCTAGCCGGGAGCACCAGACTCCCTATTTGCTCCTGGAACCAGTTTTTTCCGCCAGCCGGGAGCGTTTAACCCCGTTTCTGCTCCCGCATTCGCCAACCGGGCGGGCAGCTACCGCTCTTGTCGGCAACGGGCGTCCGCCCCGAGCCCTCAAAGCTCGGGGCGGACATCGTCCGTAACCGCCGGACGTGATGTCCGGCGGTGGTGCCAGGCCCTGCCCGTTTTCTCGCGTCCATTTCCCCTAGGTGCGACTAGTGGTCCAAAATAATGCAGAGTAGAAGCAAAAACCGGCCGTTTTCGCTACTGGTGGTCCAATCATTGGACCACCAGTAGCACGCTGCGCCGGCCAAGCCCTCTTGTCCCGATTGGCGGAGGTGCGGGAGACGTCCCAAAATCTTGCAGGTTACCCGCAAATATGGCCATTTTCGCGGGAGACGTCCCATCTTTTGGGACGTCTCCCGCACTGCCCGGGTCGTAGGGAGCTGGTGGAAAGGCACCACCGCCGGACCTAAGTGGCCGAGCGCGAAATATACGATTTTCGCGCTCGACCGACAGATTGCATCCTCAGATGTGGTTTGATTTGGGGAGGAAGTGGGGAAGAGAAATGCGTGAGGCGTATTTGGCTGATTGATAGTTGCTTAACAAACTATTATACCTATGAAAAGGGGGTATAATGCTTTTAAATATCCTAATTGTCAGCAACTTGCTGCTCACAAACGATCGGGCAGATTCTTTGCTGCGCTCAGGATGACAGGGGAAAGGCCGGTGGAGACTAGCGGAACTGGACGTGGATGAAGCGGCTGTAGTTGCTGCCGAGCTGGAGCAGTTCGTATGTGCCGTCATCATTTCGGCCGAACAAGAGATCGCCGGGTACGATGGGGTAGTCCAGTTCGTTGAGGATCGGAATGCCGCCCCGGAAGTCGAGACGCTTCGGGAACGCGTGGACATCTGTGAGGTGGTCACCGTCCAGCTTCGTCAGGACCGTGTGCTGGGGTGTGTCGAGCAGGCAATACAAGGTGTCCCTGTCCGTGAAGGAATTGATGATCAAGGTGTCTGACTCGGCGTAAGGATCAATCCCGTAAGAATTGATCCAACGGTAGTTGCCATCATATTCGATTTCATCTGAATAAGCGTCGTCAAACTTGACCAGGGGCGGGAAAAACGCTTTTCTGCGTTCGAGATAATCTGCCTGGAGCAGGTGATGGGCGATCAGACCGACGTCTTTGGCTTTTTCGTAGCAGGTCGTCGAATCGCAGAGGAAGCCCATGGACGGGTCCGGGATTCCGATGATACGCGTCTCCTTGACGAAGAAGAAGCAGCTGTCTGTCCGGTGTACCTTTCCCGAGAGGGTGAGGAAGGCGTATTCTGCCCCGCTGTGTTTGTCGATGAACCAGGATGCCGATCCGAATTCGCCGTGATCGGTACCGCGGATGACCCAGTCGTCATCTTCGTAGAGGTAGAGAGAGTGGCCAGGATAGTCGTCCGAGCTACTAGTATCTTTCCAAGTTTCTTTCCATGTCCACGTTTTGGGGTCGAAGACCAGGACCTGCCCGTCCCGGTAGGACGAGGCGATCAGGCTGTCCCGCCGTCTGTGGATGCTGAAATTCTCCCCCAGGGTAGGGAGGTCCTTTTCCCGGAAGCCTTTTATTGCGACTGCTTTCCAGAATGACTGCCTGGCGTTCAAGGATGGCTCGATTTCGAAATAGAGATAATCACCGACCTTGAGCACGCGGACGTATTCGGGAGGCGTTCCGGACAGTTCCGGGATGTGGATGAAAATCGTATCCCGGGCTTCGTCTTCGAATCCGATCGGGGCGCGGCGGCCTCTGTCGTGTCCGCAGGACAGGACCAGGAAGGCCGCGAGGAAGAGGGCTGAGACAGCGTGAAGTTTTGTATTAGGCATAAGGAAAGGGGTTAGTCGAGGGGGTCGACGTCGGGGTAGGTGCCGGCGGGGAGGGAGGCGGCGAGGGCGGCCTTGCGGGCGGCGAGGCTGCGGTCGCGCGGCAGGAAGTGGCGCTCGACGACCTCGCCGCTGCCCTGGCGGCGGAATTCGACGAGGCGCGTGTAGGGCGGGAAGCCGAACTGGCGGCGCTCGTCGAGCAGGGCGTCGGTGCCGCGGGCGGCGTCGAAGCGGGCCGGGACGGCCGTCTGGACGACGACGCGCGGGGCGAACTGGCACAGGGTGCCGACGATCTGCGCGGCGCGTTCGTCGGCGCGGAAGTCGTCGCGCGAGACCAGCGCGTCGGCCTGCAGGACGGCCAGCAGGGCCGCGCCGGAGGCGCCTTCGCGCTTGAGCGCGTTGAGCGTCAGGACGCGGATCGACCGGTCGGGGAAGAGCGTGGCGATTTCCTCCTGCAGGGGCTCGGGCTTCTCCCAGCCGCGCAGCAGGACGACAGGGCCGTCGGTCCGGTGGACGGCGTCGATCAGCTTGCGCGAGAAAGTGCCGACCAGGCCGTTCTTGCGCCGCTCGGCGGCGAGGTCGATGACCTCGGCCCGC
>LUZH01000204.1 GCA_001602885.1 Bacteroidales bacterium Bact_16
AGTACGGTTTCGCCGTGCGTGTCACGTCCGAGGAATACACCTCCGAGTATCGTCCGAAGGCTGCGCCTATCACCTGCGTCAAGGCTTGGCAGAATCTCGGTAAGGCCCAGTTCTATGATGACTGGTTCATCGGCGGTCCGTTCGAAAAGACGCTCCTCAAGTCTCCTGACGGGACTGAGAAGTATCGTCTGCTCGATCCCTGGGACAAGGCTGCGGTTGAAAAGCAGGAGCTTGAGTATGCCGGCGGTCTGCCTTACCTCGAGTTCACCATCGAGGAAGACGGTTCTGTCACCTATAATCACCTGATCAACCTGGGCTTCGGTCTCCAAGGCATGATCTGCTATTTGCTTCATCCCGAAGAGCAGGACGACGATGCCTCCGTCGCAAAGAACAAGTTGCTTGCGGACGGCCTCGTTCAATTCTGCTGGTATCCTATCCTGGACTACAATAATGGCTCCTTCAGATGGTGGGGCACGACCTCTGTCGCCTACATCTCCTTCCCGGGTGGTCCTGATCTGAAGAAGCTGCTCTAATCGGTGTCAGTCCGAATGACCAGATAGTTCTTACGTTTTTTGGCATGGAACCCGCCCATATTGAGCGGGTTCCATGTACTTTTTAAACCGATATCCTTACTATGCGAAAAGTTTTGTTTTGGGCTCTCTCTTTTGCTCTGCTTACGGCATGTACGCAGGAGCCCGTTGTTGGCGATGCTCCTTCCCGGAGCGACGTAGCCATCCAGACGCCGGACAACTGCGTCCCGGGCGTCATCCGGGTGAAGTTTAAAACTGATCCCGTCGAGACGAAAGCCGGCGGTCCGGACCTCTCTACCCTGTCGAACGCAACGATGTCCCGCGTTTTCCCTCCCGCAGGGAAGTGGGAAGCGCGCCATCGCGCCTGGGGCCTGCACCTCTGGTATGACATTCACTTTGATGAAAATACGCCACTCACCAAGGCGGGCGAGACCGTAGCGGCCCTGGACGATTTTGATGTGGTGGAGTTCATCCCGCGCATCAAGTTCAACGATGTGCCGACAGTTCTCTTCAATGATCCGCGCCTTTCCGAGCAGTGGCACTATGTCAACGACGGTTCGCGCAACAATTCCGTTGCGGGTTGCGACATCAATGCCGCCCGCGCCTGGGCGATCGAGACCGGTCACCCGGACGTGATCGTCGGCGTCGTTGACGAAGGTATCGACTACAACCACGAAGACCTGAAGCAGAACATGTGGGTCAACATGGCCGAGAAGAACGGTCAGCCCGGTGTCGACGACGACAACAATGGCTTCGTCGACGACATCTACGGCTTCAACTTCGTGACGCACGACCAGAAGAACCCTGTCGGAACGGTGAATCCGGGCAGCCATGGCACCCACGTTGCCGGTACGATCGCTGCGGTCAACAACAACGAGATCGGCGTGTCGGGTATTGCCGGCGGCAACGGCTCGGCCAACTCCGGTGTCCGGGTCATGAGCGCTCAGACCGGCGAGGAAAAAGACGATGACCCGGCCTTTATCGGAAACGCTATCGTCTATGCCGCGGACAACGGAGCGGTGCTGATCAACTGCAGCTGGAGTGTCGGCACGGAGACGCCGGAATTCATCAAGGAGGCGCTGGAGTACTTCAACGCCAATGCCGGTTTTGATGAGAATGGCGTCCAGGTCGGCCCGATGGCCGGCGGTCTGGCCATCTTCTCCGCCGGCAACGACCAGAAGGACGTGAGCTGCCCTGCCATGGAGGACTATGTGATCGCCGTCGCGGCTTTGGGCGCTGATTTCCAGAAGGCCAGTTATTCGAATTTCGGTTCCTGGGTGGATCTCTGCGCCCCGGGTGGAGAATACAGCAAAAAGAACCTGATCCTCTCCACGGTGCTGAACGACAAATACGATTTGTTCCAGGGCACGTCCATGGCCGCTCCGCACGTGACGGGCGTGGCCGCCCTGCTGGTGTCGCACTATGGCGTGGGCCAGAAGGGTTTCACGCGTGAGAAACTGATCCGCCTGCTGACGGAGACGGCCAACCCGAAACCGCTGGAAGTCAACCCTGATTTCAGCACGCTGCTGGGCTCCGGTCTGGTGGATGCCTACGCCGCGCTGATGGCCGCACCCGTGGCCAGTGGCGCCCCCAAGGCGTTGACCAGCTTCCAGGCTAAGGCAGAAAGCAACCGCATCCTTGTGTCCTGGAAAATCCCGGACGGTGAAGGATCGACCTGCTATTATTTCAACGTTTTCTACAGCACCTCTTCGCTGGCTTCCCTGGATCCTGCGAAGCCGGGTGACGATGTCAAGGTGGTCCGTATCCCGGCCTCCGAGACGCTCGCCGGCGCCGAGATGAGCACTACGCTGTCGGATCTGGAGTTCGACACGGAATATCATGTCCGCGTCTGTTCCGAGTCCTTCTCGGGCGAGATGGCCGAGCCTGCGGCCGAGAAAGTCGTCCGCACGGGTCTGAACGCCAAGCCTGTCATTACGGCTCAGGACGGCACGTCGCTGACGCTGGCTTCCCACCTGACCGGCGTGCTCCGCTTTGCGGTCGTCGATCCGGATGGCCACGACCTGAGCGTGAAGTGTTCCTCGATTCCCGGCATGGATGCCTCCTTCGAGGACGGTATCCTGACGCTGGCGTTCAACGCGCTGAAGGCTGAAGACGACAAGAGCTATCAGGGCATCATTACCGTCAGCGACGGTTATGACACCGTGAAGCAGGAATTCTCCTATAAGGTTCTGAAGAACAACGCGCCGACGGCCGTGAAACCTTTCGAAAACCAGATCTTCACGTCGTTCACGGAGAGCCGCTCGTTTGATCTTACCGAGTACTTCCAGGATTCTGACAAGGAGTCGCTCATCTATGAGGTGAACCTGCTTGGCTCCACCTATGCCATCGTGAGACCGTCCGTGGAGAGCACCACGCTGAGACTGACGGGTATCACCTACGGCTTCTGCACCGTGGAAGTCAAGGCGAAGGATGCCCGTGGAGAAGAAGTGTCCCAGTCGTTCCGCCTGTTTGTACGTGACGCCAGCCGCGAGTATGACCTCTATCCCAACCCGGTCCAGAAGGACCTGTTCATCGGGGTGGGCGAGGCCCGGACGATGGATGTGACTGTGGTCAACAAGGCAGGCGCGACGGTCTTCTCCAAGGAGGCCGCCAGCCTGGATCCGTTCGCTCCTTTTGTGATCGACATGTCCGAACAGCCTGCCGGTACTTATTATGTCATGATTGGCGACGGTCGCTACACGATTGTCAAAGAATAAATCAGCTTGAGTTATGAAGAAAACATTTGTTATCCTTTTCCTTGCTTTGAATGCAGTAGTGGCGTCCGCTCAGACGGCCCCGGCCTTGTTGATCGGCGCTGACCCTGCGGCCTATGGTCGCGGCGGCGCAAGTGTGGCTGCGGCCGCTGACGCCTTTGCTGTTGACAATAATACGGCCGCGATGTCGTTGTCCGACAAGAAATTCGACATCGCTGCGACTTATGGAATGTGGTCGCCGAAGGCGGCGGACAACACCCTGGCGGGTCTGGGCGCCTTCTTCCGCGTCAACGACAAGATTGCCGTCGGTCTGTCCGGGCGTCTGCTGCTCGACAAGCCCTACGACATCGCCACGCCTTATGGCCGCGTGACGGGCACGTTCACGCCGAAAGATATCGTGGCGGGTCTCGGTGTCTCCTATGCCGTGACCGACAACATCTCCCTGGGTCTGACCGCGCGCATGCTTGCCTCGTCGATCGGCGAGGAACTCTCCGGCAACGCCTTTGCCGGCGACCTGACGGCCATGTACGCCAAGGACGCTTTCAGCGCTGCGCTGGGCGTCTGCAACGTCGGTTCCGCCCTCAGCTATGGCGGCGAGAGCTATGCGCTCCCGATGTTCGCCAAGGCCGGCGCCGCCTATTCGGCGTCCGGTTTCACGGCTTCCGCCGAAGTGGATTACCTCTTCAGCGGTGCGCTGATGGCGGGCGTGGGTGCTGAGTACTGCATCGTGGACATCGTGTCCCTGCGGGCCGGTTTCCACTACGGCGATGCCGCCAAGGCCATCCCGACCTACGCGTCGGTGGGCCTGGGCGTCAAGTTCGCCGGCGTCCACCTGGACGCTGCCTACCTGCTGGCCTCCAAGGCCCTCGGCAACACGCTGACTGTCAGCCTGGGCTACGCATTCTAAGACCTGCTGATTATGGAAAACTTCCGTTCCGCTTTGAATCGGAACGCGCTTAGGGCATTGCTCCTTTGTGCGTTAATCTTGACGACTTCGTTCTCCGCTTTTGCCAAGGTCATCCCCATGGCCCGCGCAAAAGCGGACGCGGAGCGTTTTCTGAAAGAGGCCGCTCGCGGCCGTTCTCCGCTGCTCTATCTGACGTTCGCGGGCTCGCGGGAGACCAAGGCCGGTGCGGCGGAACCTGCTTATTTCGTCTTTAACGACGCGCGCGGCGGCTTTGTCATCGCCGCGGGCGACGACACGGTCCCGCTCATCCTGGGCTATTCGACTTCCGGGTCTGTCCGGGAGGATTCGATGCCGGAGAATCTCCGGGGCTGGCTGGATATGTGGTCGGACATCGTGGAGAGCGAACGCCTCCGCGGCGCTGCGCCGTATCCGCAGGCCGCGCCGACCTCCGGCGGCGCAACCAAATTGCTCGAAACGGCCCTGTGGGATCAGGGAGATCCGTTCAACCGGCACTGTGTCGAGATGGAGGGAAAGCGGGTCGTCACAGGATGTACGATGACCGCCACGGCGATCCTGATGCGTTATCATCAGTGGCCGGAGCGGGGGCATGGCGTCGTCCCTTCCTATGTATGCAGCTACAATGGGCAGGATTATACAATTCCGTCCGTCGCACTGGGACATCCCTATGACTGGGCCAATATGCCGCTTACCAACGACGCTGACGGCTCGTGGAGCGACCGGCAGGTAGAAGAGGTCTCTACCTTGATGAGTGAGCTGGGCGTGATGTTCGAAGCCGAGTATTCCCCCGAGGGGACCGGTGCTTCTTTTTTCTGTGTCGGTACGGGCCTGGTCGAATATATGGACTATGACAAGGCCTTCAGGCACGAGTACAAGGGTCTCTACCCCGATGTGAATGACTGGATCGCGTTGATGAAAGACAACATCGACAAGGTGGGCCCGGTCCTGTATGCCGGATATACAGAAAAAAGCGGACATGCTTTCCTGCTCGACGGATACGACGAGCAGGACAATTTCCATATCAACTGGGGGTGGAGCGGCGACTATAACGGCTATTTCGTCATGCCTGATTTCCTGTCTCTCACGCTGTATCAGGAAGCTGTTCTGGGCCTGAAGCCGAATGCTGGCGGTGCGTTCGTGGAGGATGTCCGCCTCTTTGACCTGGGGATCCAGGCATCTACGGATGCGTTTGCCGTCGGGGTGCCGTTCTCGGTCACCTGCGACGGCGTCGCGAACTATGGCGAGGAGGACTTCTCCGGCGAGGTGGCGTTCGCCAAGTTCGACCGTCGTGGCCGGATGGAGGAATTGGTGAGCGAAGCGCAGGCTCTCTCCATAGAGAGTATGACATACATGTCTTTGCCTGATGTCCCTTGTGTGATCAATACGCCGATCAAGCCCGGAGATGTGGTCCGGGCGGTGTACCGCTCGCAGCGTACGCCTTCCTGGACGCCGCTCCGCTATGACCATGAAGATGAAGATACGGTCGGAGCAATCGCCCTGGGCGATCCTGTGATTCTCGAAGACATCGTGTCGATCTCCTACGACGCCGTGACCGGCATCCTGACCGTTTCTTTCGCGGCCGAGGCAAGCTGCGAACTCCGTCTCGGCGCCACGCCGGTGCGCGTCGGGGTCTCCGATCAGGGCAGCAGCGTGACGTTCGACGCCAAGCGGCTCGCCCCGGCCAAATACACGCTGCACCTGCAGCGGGGCGACCAGGAGAAAGACATTACCATCAAGTTTGGCCTGAAAAAATAGGATGCTATGAGAAACGTGCTTTGTTATCTGATGCTGGCCCTGACCCTGGCCCTGACCTTTGCGGGATGCAAGAAGCAACCATATCTGAAGGTGGACAAGCCTTCGCTGAGCCTGTCGTCTGCCGGTGGGGCGGAGCAGATCGTCGTCGATGCCAATTATCCCTGGACGGTGTCCGCCTCCGCTGTCTGGATCAAGATCGGACATACCGAAGGGGAGAATGTCCTGACAGTGACTGTCTCGACCAACTATGGTACGGATGGCCGGCAGGGCAGTATCTCGATCAAAAGTGAAGACCTGGTCGTAGAGGTGTCGGTGTCCCAGGCCCAGCGCGATGCCATCGAGCTGGAGACGTCGGGCCGTGTGGCGGTGAATTCTGCGGCGCAGCAGATCGACATCCCGCTCAAGAGCAACGTGGCGCTGACTGCCGTGGTGAAGGAAGGCGCGGACTGGGTCTCGGTGGTTTCCACGAAATCGATGGATCCGCACACGGTCACGCTGGCCCTGAAAGCCAATGAAGATCGGGAGATGCGCAGGGCGCTGGTGTCTTTCCAGGATGCATCGGGGGCCATTTCGCAGGAGTTGATGATTGACCAGGCCGGCCTGCCGCGGATCCTCCGCGCGGCGTTCCGGGATGTGGAGTCATTCCCGGTCCCTGTGCTGACGGGGCTTGCCGGCAGCGTGCTCTCCGGCAGGGTCTTCTGGGATGCGGACACGCAGGGCGTCCCGTACGATGAGACCTTGTCCAGGGTCTATGACGACCGGGCCGGTTCCATCCGCATCGAGGCGGAGAATGCACAGTCTGTCACATTCGCCGACGTGAACGGGCTGGTGTCCATTGACCTGTCTGAATTCTGATTTTCTGCCTGAAAGGATATGATGAGGCGCATGAGCGATCATGCGCCCTTTTTTTGTCGGGCGGCGCGCCATTTCGCGTTTTTTTGCCCTAAAACAACCAAAAATATGGCTCCGGCTGCGCTAAAGTGTTGTTTTTTTGATTTTAATTTCTGAAATTGCGGCTACTATCCGTTCGGATAGATCGCGCGACGCATTTTTCAGCATTTTTTTCAGCTTGAGTTAGTACTGTATAGTATACAGGGCTTCCTGTATATATTGTTTGTTGTTTTTGTTTAATTTAAATGCTTATGAAAAACGCAAAACCGTTCTTCAGCGCCCTGTTGTTGCTGATCAGCGTGGCGCTCTCCGCACAGAACGTGCAGGTGTCCGGCGTCGTGAGCGAGGCGACAGGAGATGTGGTGACTGGCGCCGCCGTGCAGCTCAAGGGCAGCACGACCGTCTATTCCATGACGGACGCCCTTGGCAATTACCACATTTCCGTGCCCTCCGGCGGCACGCTCGTCATTTCCTGTCTCGGCTTCAAGACTGTCGAGATCCCTGTCAATGGCCGTTCCGTCATTGACATCGTCCTGGAGCTCGACTCCGAAATGCTTGAGGAAACGATTGTCGTCGCATATGGTACGGTCCGTCGTGAAGCCTATACCGGTTCCGTGTCGGCCGTCAAGAGCAACGCACTCGCGGCTGCCCCCGCCACTTCCGTGGACAAGCTGCTTTCCGGCAAGATGGCCGGCGTCCAGCTTTCTTCCTACTCCGGACAGCCGGGTGCGACTTCTGCCATCCGCATCCGCGGAACCTCATCCATCAATGCCGGCAATGAGCCGCTGTGGGTGGTCGACGGCATCCCTGTGATCGCCGACGACAACCGCGCCATATCCAACTATGGTGTAGGCCCCGGCTCCAACACGGCTTTCCTCAACCCCAACGACATCGAATCCATTACGGTTCTGAAAGATGCCGCAGCTGCTTCCGTGTATGGTTCCCGTGCCGCCAACGGCGTCATCCTGGTGACCACCAAGAGCGGCAAGTCCGGCGAAGCCCGCTTTACGGCCCGCGCCAAGTACGGTGTCCAGCAACTGGCCAACGACAACAACTTCCGCGTGATGACCGGAAAGGAGCTGATCGGCTACTGGCGGGATGCCGTCGTCAATTCCGGTTTCGATCCGGACGATCCGGACGGTAAATACTACGTCCCTTATTCCCTGCTCGACAAGGGTGAGCACAGCTGGTACAAGGACCTGACCAAGCTTGGCACCCTCCAGGAATACGAAGTCAACGCCAGCGGCGGCAATGACCGCGCTACGTACTATTCTTCTCTGGCTTACCACAAGAATGACGGTGTGTTCTATGGCTCCGACTACAGCCGTTTCTCCGCCCGTCTCAATGCCGAGTATAAGCTTACCGCGAACCTCACGTCCGGTGCCAAGATCAACCTGGCCTACAACAACTCCAACGGTGGCGTCATGGGTTCTTCCTACTATGTCAATCCTGCATTCTCCATGTTCTCTCTGCTGCCCTGGACCCCGTTGTACAAAGAAGACGGGTCCTTCAACATGCCGGACGAGAATAGCGGGATCAATCCGCGGGCCAATGCCGCCTACGATGAGAACAACGATAAGGAATACCGTCTGAACGGTACGATGTATCTCGAGTGGCGGCCCATCCGTCAGTTGACGTTCAAGACCACCAACAGCGCCGAGGCTTCTTTCATCGACTCCCGCAGCTATTCCGATCCCCGGGCGGATAAGAACGGCCAGTCCTCTTTGACTACGTATCGCATTAAGGAAATCCGTTATACGACATCCAATACGGCGACCTATAACGACAAGTTCGGCGACCATTCGGTCCGTGTCCTTGCCGGTCAAGAGGCGATGGTCAATACCTATGATTATCTGGGTGTCGAATCTCCGAATGTCGATCCTGCCATTCCGTACCCCACCACGTCTACCGTCGACAAGGATAAGGGTCTGTTCAACTATACGCAGTACAGCCTCCTTTCCTTCTTCGGGGTTGCCGACTACAACTACGCCAACAAATACTTCCTCTCTGGTTCCATCCGTGGGGACGGCAGCTCCCTGTTCGGCTCCAAAAGCAAGTGGGGTCTGTTCTGGTCGGTCTCCGGATCCTGGAACGTCGAGCGTGAGGACTTCATGCGTGCCACCCGCGACTGGCTCAGCCAGCTCAAGTTCCGCGTTTCCTACGGCGTGAACGGAAACAACAACATTTCCGCCTATCGTGCCTATGGTGTGTATGTGACGCGAGAGTACAATGGTGTCACCGGCATGCTTCCTTCCCGCCCGGACAATCCCAACCTGTCCTGGGAGAAGAACAAGACCTGGAATGCCGGCGTGGACTTCGGTTTCCTGGACGACCGCATCACGGGCAGCGTCGATGTCTACAATCGTCTGACCACCGACATGCTCCTCAAGAAGAGGACTCCTTACACCACCGGATTCGGTGACAACTTCATGAATACCGGATCCCTGCGGAACAGGGGCGTGGAAATCCTGCTTGACGCCACGATTATCCGTAACCGTGACTGGTTCTGGTCCATGGGAGGCAACATCTCTTTCAACCGCACCAAGGTCCTTGACCTTGCCGGGTCGGGTTTCCTTGAGGTGAAAGATCCCCGCCGCGACACCGACACGCCCGTCCGCATCGTCGAGGGCATGAGCATGTACAATTTTTATCTTCGCGAATACGCCGGCGTGAACCCCTCCAACGGTTACGGCCTCTTCTGGACGGAGGATGGCAAACTCACCTCCGACCGCAGCAAGGGTCATTACATTTATGCAGGCTCCCCGGAGCCCAAGTTTACCGGCGGATTCAATACGAACGTTTCCTGGAAGGGCCTGTCCCTGAGCGCTTACTTTGAGTTTGTCTATGGCAACAAAGTGTTGACCAACAACTGGTATATCTCCGACGGACAGGAGATCCTTTCCGGCAACAGCCTGGCCAGTGCGCTCAACTACTGGAAGAAACCGGGTGATACGGGGGTGAGCCCGATCCCGCTTGCGGGCGCGAGCAACACCTGGTTCGCACTCTATTCCACCCGCTTCCTCGAAGACGGCAGCTATCTCCGCATCAAGGATGTGACGCTTTCTTATACGCTCCCCGAGAATGCCTGCAAGGCAATCCGGATGAACGGTGTCAAGGTCTATCTCAGTGCCCTGAATCTCTTTACCTTCCATCACGTGAACGCGCTCGACCCGGAGCTTGGCCCGCTGGGCTTCGCCTACGGCGGCAACCACACCATGGTGAAGTCTTTCGTCGGCGGTGTCGAGATCTCTTTCTAATCCCATAAAGTGACGATATCATGAAAAGAATTGTTTCTTATATACTGACCGGTATTGCAGTCTTCGGGTTGACCGCCTGCAATGGTTTCCTGGACAAAGGCCCTGTGATTTCACAGAGTTCTGAACTGACGCTCTCCGACTACGCCGGCCTGAACAAAGCCGTCGCGGGAGCATATTATTTCCTTGGCGAAAAGCAATGGTATGGCGGAGAGCGCGTGCTCGAAGCTGAGATGCGTTCCGGCAACGGCATCAAGTGCGCCGGCCCCAAGCACAACAGCAACCGTTATGCGAGCCAGATGAACTGGAATTATACGCCCGATGCCACATCCGCGTTCTGGGACTATGCTTATACTACGATCTCCTGCTGCAACAATGTCCTGGACAATCTCGAGGGCAAGGAGGGCGCCGATGTGACCAAGCAGGATCTCGACAATCTGAAGGCGGAGGTCCTCTTCATCCGTGCACTGTCCCATTTCGACGCAGTGACGCTCTATGCGCTCCCGTATACGTATGTGAAAGCCAATCAGGCTTCGCTGAACGAAGCCCAGAAGGCTGGTATCCCGTATGTCTATCACACGGATCCCGCGGGCCGTCCCAAGCGCGACGATGTGCTGACGGTCTATGACAATATCGTGAAAGACCTTCTCGAGGCCGAACAGGCCATCGATCCGTCCTATGTCCGCGAAGGTGTTGCCGACAAGAAGGCGGCGGTCACCCTGCCTGCCATCCAGGCGCTGCTCTCCCGGGTGTATCTCTATATGGGCGAATGGCAGAAAGCGGCCGACTATGCCACCAAGGTCATCAACAACAAGGAATACAAGCTTTACAGCGCCAGCGAGTATACCGAGGTCTGGACCGGCAATGTCGGTGGTTCCGAAGTGATCTTCGAGAACTACATTGATGTGAACAGTCGCGACAACGAGAATTGCTCCTATATGACCTATCCGGAAGGATCTTATGGTGACTGTATCGCCAGTCCGGCACTCCTTGCGCTGTATGCAGACGGCGATGTCCGCCGCAAGATGTATCGCCAGGATGCAGAAGGAACGCCCGGTCTTTTCTGGACGCTCAAGTATGAAGGCAAAGGGCTTGCTGTGCCTGATGCCAGCAATACGGTCATCCTCCGTCTTTCCGAGATGTACCTGAACCGCGCCGAAGCCATTGTCAACGGCGCGACCGTTGCCGGCACCGACGCCCTGGCCGACCTCAATGCTATCACATCCAACCGCGGTGCCGCTGCCTGGACCGCCGCCGGTATGGAGGCTGTCCGCACCGAGCGCCGCAAGGAGCTCGCCTGGGAGGGCCAGTATTTCTTCGACATGGCCCGCTGGGGACTCCCGGTCAACCGTGAGGCCTGCTTTGACCTTCAGGAGAAGAACCGGAACATCCCGTTCCCTGATTATCGTTGGGCCCTGCCGATCCCGAAGGGCGAGCTGGAAGTCAACGAGAACCTGATCCAGAACGACAAGTATTGATTTAGTCCGATCGTGTTATGAAAAAGATATTGTTTTATTTCACCCTGTTGACCGGCCTCTTTGCCGTGGCCGCGTGCAACAAGAACCTCCCGCCGGTCTTTGACGACGCGAATGCGTTCGTTGCATTCGATGTGGCTGACGCCAGCATCGATGAAGCTATCATCCAGGCGGATGGAACGATTACCCCCCAGACGAAGGTCCTTCGCCTTCCTGTGACGCTGGGTTCTGTGAAAGGCCTGGCTGAGACCATCAAATTCACCGTCAACGACGATACCGCGAAAGCCGGTGTCAACTTCAATCTCAAGACCACCTCGGGGGCGCTCTCTTTCGATGCGGCGAACCGTACGCAGTATATTGAGTTCGAGATCCTCTATCTGGACCGCTATACCGGGGATCTTAAGTTTACCGTGAGCCTGACCGGGACCGAGAATGTGGCGCTGGGCTATATGTCCACCTGCACGGTCACCATCGGCGATGTCGACCACCCGCTGTCCGAACTGCTCGGCGACTACAAGGCGACGTCTTCGATGGGCGCCAGTACGAACCCGTGGGTGATGACGCTGTACAAGGACAAGAAGGACGACCATATGGTCTGGTTCTTCGACCTCTTCGCCAGCCCCGGTTGGTCGATCCCGCAGACGATGTTCTACGGCAACGTGAATGACGACCTGACGGTCATCAACATCCCGTTCGGCCAGCAGAGCGAGTACAAGTATGAGGACGAGACGCCGGTCACCCTGTACTGGCTGAGCGCCGACGAGAAAGAGGGCAAGGACGGATCCCTGAACGTCAAGATCCTCAAGGATAAGGACGGCAAGATCACCGGCCTTGACTTCGGACCGGATTATGGCTTCGAAGCTTTGCTTGAAGATCTCGGCTGGGTCGGTTACGCTATGCCGCACATCACGGCGGTGAAACAGTAGTCTCCGGATGTATTTCAGCACCCGTTCCCTCGGGCGGGTGCTTTTTTCATCTTAAAGCTATGAGAAAAATGATAATGATGGCGCTGGCGGCTGTCCTGGTCCAGGCGCTGTACGCGCAGGGGCCGACGACGAAGTGGCCGTACGTGTACCCGGAGTTCCGGACCGGCGTCGTGGAGATGACCGACGGCGTGTCGCAGACGTATCAGATCAACGTGCATCTGGGGCAAGGTCAATTGCATTTCCTGGACGCGGAAGGTCTGATCCGGGAGGCGCCGGGCGACAAGATCCTTGGCGCCCAGGTGGGTGCGGACCGGTTCCTTCAGGTCCAGGGCGAAATGATGCGCGTTGTCGCCCAGTCCGCGCACGGCTGTGTCGTCGAGGAGGCGCTGGCCGATTTCGCGGCGCTTTCCGAAACCGGCGGGGCCTACGGCTCGTCTTCCCAGACGTCCGCCACCCGCAGTCTCTCGTCTGTCGAGATGCCGAACCAGGTCATGCAGAATCACCTTGTCCTGATGCAGTCCAAAAGCGACGGCCGGATGCTTGACGTGCTCAAGTCATACTACCTCGTCTGTCCGGGTCAGGCCGTGAAGGCGGACCGCCGTGCAGTGGAGGGTATCCTTCCGGAAGAACGCCTGCCTGAATGGAAGGTGTGGACCCGGGCCCACAAGATCAGGTGGAAACAGCCGGAAAGCCTGGTCTCGGTACTGGAATTCCTGAATCCGTAGCGATAGGGGGGCACGGTTTTTGACGCGCCCCCTTTTTTATTATACCCATTCTATTTTATGAAACACTTCTCTACTTTCTGTCTGGCGGCGGCCCTCGCGGTGGGCTGCCTGACTTCGTGTGGCAAGACCCTGTCCGAGAAGCGGGCCGAAGCCAACACCCGCAGTTACCTCAATCAGTTTTCCTACAGTCTGCTGAGCGGAGAATATCTCTGGACGGCGGATATCTATGACGCGCTGAGTAAATGGGACCTGAAGGCGGATCCTTATGAGCAGGTGCTCGCTGCGCGCTTCAAGGATGATTCCGGCAAGGACATCGACCGCTGGACCCAGCTGTTCGACAACTTCGGCGCAGTCATGAACAGCCTTGACGGCACGCCCGCCGCCACGCTGGGCATGGAGTATGGGTTGAGGCTGATGGAGGAGGGGAGCAACCGGGTCGTGGTCGAGGTGGTCTATACCTATGCGGGCAGCCCGGCCCGGGAGGCCGGCATCAAGCGGGGCGACGTGATCGTGAAGGTCAACGACATGGAGATCGATACCGACAACTATTCCTTTATCGTCGGATTCTTCCTGAACGGCGACATTCCGGTGCGCCTGACGCTCGCCGACGGGCGGCAGCTGACCGTCGGCCCGGAATCCATGTACCTGGATCCGGTCCTGCTCTCGAAGGTGTTCCCGGCCGGCGGCAAGAAAGTGGGCTATCTGTGCTATACCGGTTTCACGCTGGATTCCTATGAAGCGCTGATCAAGGCGTGCAAGGAGTTCCGCCAGGAGGGCGTCAAGGACCTGATCCTGGACCTCCGCTACAATTCCGGCGGGTACGAGCTCGCCGAGCTGGCCCTGGCGTCGATGCTGGCGCCGGAGGGCATGGTCCGGATCGGGGCGGTGCACTCGCAGAATCTGTACAACGCGGCGATGGTGACCTATCTGCAGCAGAACGGGGAAGACACGTACACGAGATTCCGGCAGGAATTCGAATTCGAGAACCGCGGCAAGACCTACCGCTTCAGCACGGCGGACGCCAATGTCGGCTGCGAGCGGATCATCGCGCTCGTGGGCCCGGACACCGCTTCTGCCTCGGAGCTGCTGCTCTGCGCGCTGAAGCCGTACATGCCGGTCTACCTGATTGGTTTCCGTACCTACGGGAAATTCTGCGCCGGCATCATGGTCCCTGCGGAAGATTTCTATGAGGAAGCCGCGAAACAGGGCGCCGTGAGCGCCAAGGATGCGGAAGACGCCCGCAAGTACACGGCGGACAAGGGCATGTACCTGATGATCTCCCGTTTCGCCGACGAGACCGGCAAAACGCTCTGTATGCCGGACGGCATGGCGCCCGACGAGCAGGTCGCGGACAATCCGGGCGACGGCTTCGAGTTGGGCGATCCCGGCGAGACCCTGCTGGCCCGGGCCCTCGCGTATTGCGGCTATCGGGCGGCGCCGGCGCAGGCGCAGCGTGCGGGCGCGGTACGTCCGCCCCTCGCGCCGCTGCCCGGCGCCCCGGCCCGGAACGCATTCCTGGTCAGGACGGATCTCCCGCGCCCTTAGTGTGTAAATTGGATTAGATGGCGTCCGGCTCCACCCAGTGGATCCGGACGCCGCTGCGTTCCATGCCGCGCCACCAGGTCATCTGCCGCTTGGCGAACTGGTGGATGGCGGTGGCGAGCTGCGTGCGCATCTGGTCGTAGGACAGCTCTCCCTGGATGTAGAGGGTGACGAACTTGTATTCGAGGCCGTAGGCGAGGAGCGCCCCGGCGGGGACGCCGCGCTCCAGCAGCCCGCGGATCTCGTCCACCATGCCTTCCTGCAGGCGGGCGTCCAGGCGGGCGTCGATGCGCGCGTTGCGCGTGTCGCGGTCGACCAGCGTGCCGATGAAGAAGGGGCGCTGCGGGAGGTCGGCGCGACCGGAATTCCCCTCGCGCGCTGCGCTCAGGGGCACTTTCTCCGAGAAATCATAGCCGCGCGTGACGGCGTTGACGTACATCCCCGTGCCGCCGCAGAGCACGGNNNNGAGCCGTATTCGGCGAGGTCCTTGCCCGTGCCGATGTCCATCCCGCGGTAGACCTGGCGGGAATCCGCCGAGAGGATCTCGCCGCCCAACTGCTCCGCGAGCCGCACGGCGTAGCGGGTCTTGCCGGAGGCGGTGGGACCGACCACGGCGACGAGGTCGCAGGCGCCGGATGCGCAGTCGCGTGCAAGCTGCGCGACGTCCAGCCGCTCGGGTTCGGGCAGCTCGGCGACGATGCTATGCTTGAGGCGGGGCATGGGGCGGGGGATTATTCTCTTTCCATCTCGCGGCGGATGTCCTTCTCCTTGATGGTCGCGCGCTTGTCGTATTCCTTCTTGCCCTTGGCGAGCGCGATGCGGAGCTTGGCGAAGCCGTTGTCGGCGATGTAGAGGCGCACGGCCACGATGGTCAGGCCCTTGGTCTTGACGGCCTGCGCGAGGTGCTTGAGCTCGCGCTTTGTGAGCAGGAGCTTGCGGTCGCGCATCGGTTCGTGGCTGCTCCAGGCGGAAGCCCAGAAGTAGGTCGCGACGTTCATCCCGCGCACGTAGAGGTCTTCGCCGGAGAAATAGCAGTAGGCGTCCTGCAGGGAGGCCTTGCCGGCGCGGATGGACTTGATCTCCGTGCCCACGAGCACGATGCCGGCGTCGTACTCCTCGAGGAACTCGTAGTCGTACGACGCCCGCTTGTTGTTGATGCGGACCTGCTGGGGCTTCTTGTCCCGGGAACTCATAGGCCGAAGGCTTCCTTGATGCTGTCCACGCCGTCCAGCAGCTCCCAGCCGAAGAACTGGATGCCGTCCTTGACGTAGGGCTTGCGGCCCATGTGGCCGTAGGCGGCGGTGGGCTCGTAGATCGGGTTCTTGAGACCGAACTTTTTGGTGATCGCGGCCGGGCGCAGGTCGAAGAGTTCGCGCAGCTTCTGCGCAATTTCGGCGTCGGACTCGCCGGCGTGGCGCGTGCCGTAGGTGTCTACGAACACGCTGACCGGCTCGGCCACGCCGATGGCGTAGGCCAGCTGCACCAGCGCTTCGTCCGCGACGCCCGCGGCCACGAGGTTCTTGGCGAGGTAGCGCGCGGCGTAGGCGGCGCTGCGGTCCACCTTGGAGGGGTCCTTGCCGGAGAAAGCGCCGCCGCCGTGCGCGCCGCGGCCGCCGTAGGTGTCCACGATGATCTTGCGGCCGGTCAGTCCGGTGTCGCCGGCGGGGCCGCCGATGACGAACTTGCCCGTCGGGTTGACGTGCAGGATGAACTTGCCGTCGAAAAGCTTCGCCGTGCGCTCGGGGAGCGAGGCGATCAGGCGCGGGAGGACGATCTCGCGCACATCTTTCTCTATACGCGCGTGCATGCGCTCGTCCGTGTCGAACTCGTCGTGCTGCGTGCTCAATACGATGGTGTGCACGCGCACGGGCGTGCGACGGCCGGTGAACTCGATGGTGAACTGGGACTTGGCGTCCGGACGCAGGTAGGGCATCAGCTCCGGCTCGTTGTGGCGGATGTCCGCGAGCGTCTGCAGGAGCTTGTGCGAAAGGGAAAGCGCGAGCGGCATGTATTCTTCCGTGTCCGTGCTGGCGTAGCCGAACATCATGCCCTGGTCGCCGGCGCCCTGGTCGGCCGGCTCTTCGCGGGCCACGCCGCGGTCGATGTCGGCGCTCTGCTCGTGGATGGTGGAGATGACGCCGCACGAGGAGGCGTCGAAGCCGTATTCGGCCTTGGTGTAGCCGATGCGCGCGATCACGCGGCGGACGGTGGCGGGGATGTCGACGTAGGCGTTGTCGGAATTGACCTCGCCGCCCACGACCACCAGGCCGGAGGTGCAGAAGGTCTCACAGGCGACGTGGGCCTCCGGGTCCTGCCGGAGGAATTCGTCGAGGATGGCGTCGGAAATCTGGTCAGCGACTTTGTCGGGATGACCTTCGGAGACGGACTCCGATGTGAAAAGGTGATTCATCTTTTTAGCATTTTTGACGAGGTTGCAAGCAAACAAATCTTTCCTCGTTAGGTTAACATTCGGATGCAAAGGTAGCAATAAAACTTGATAAAAAATCGGAAAAGGGTTTGTCCAATTCAATTTAGTAAGCTATCTTTGCGGCGCGTACTTGAACCTGACTATAATATTGACAGTTAAGTAACTCAATTTTACTTTATTATCAACATGATGAATCATTTTTGCAAGCGTGTGTTGCTGTCTTTCGCAGCAATGCTCTTTGTCGTATCTGCCACTGCGCAGGTGACGACCTCCACGCTGAACGGTAAGGTCTCCGACGCCCAGGGCGAGCCTGTGGTCGGCGCCACCGTGGTGGCGGTCCATACGCCTTCCGGTTCGCAGTATTACGCTGTGGCCAATGCTGAAGGCCGTTACTTCATCAACGGTATGCGTGCCGGTGGCCCGTACACCGTCGAGGTCAGCTGCCTGGGCTACAACACCGTGACCTACACGGACATCACCCTGCAGCTCGCCGAGGCCTACGCGCTCAACGCTACGCTTTCCGATGACACCCAGATGCTGAACGAAGCGATCGTCATTTCCGAGGCTGCTTCCAAGTTCGCCACGGAGAAGACCGGCGCTGCGACCAACGTCACCAGCACCCAGATCACCGCCCTGCCTACGGTCACCCGCAACCTCACCGACGTGACCCGCCTGTCCCCGTACGGCGGCAACGGCATGACCTTCATGGGTTCTGACGACCGTACGTCCAACTTCACCATCGACGGTGCCAACTTCAACAACAACTTCGGCCTTTCCGGCAGCCTCCCGGGCGGCGGCAACCCCGTCTCCCTCGACGCCATCGCCGAAATGCAGATTGTGATTTCCCCGTTTGACGTCCGTCAGGCCAACTTCATCGGCGGTGGCGTCAACGCCATCACGAAGTCCGGTACCAACACGTTCAAGGGCAGCGCTTACGTCTACCACCGCAACGAGTTCCTCCGCGGCAACAACGTCGCCGGCCTCGAGCTGGGCGACCGTGCTCCGGAGCGTACCACCACCTATGGTATGACGCTCGGCGGTCCGATCATCAAGAACAAACTGTTCTTCTTCGTCAACTTCGAGTACATCCCCCATCCGGAGGAGACCAGCCGCTGGCGTCCCTCCGTGGACGGTGTCGCCAACCCGGCCCTCTACGTGTCCCGCACCAAGGTCTCCGACATGGAGCGCGTCAAGAAGTTCGTCATGGACAAGTATGGCTATGACACCGGCTCCTACGACTCCTTCAACGGCAACGAGATGAACATGAAGGCCCTGGCCCGCATCGACTGGAACATCAACGACAACCACAAGCTGGCCTTCCGCTACAACTACACGATCTCCAAGGAGTGCAACTCCACCAACGCCACTTCCTCTGACTGCGGTCAGCGTACCACCGAAGCCCGTATCTCCCAGTACTCCATGAGCTTCGCCAACGCGTTCTACTCCATGAACAACCTGGTCCACTCGTTCTCCCTCGACCTCAACAGCCGCTTCGGAAACGACATGACCAACCAGCTCCTCGTCACCTACTCCAAGCTCGACACCACGCGTGACACGCCGTCTTCCTACTTCCCGTTCATCGACATCCTGGACGGTACCGGCACCATCACCCCGTACATGTCCCTCGGTTACGAGCTCTTCACCTGGCAGAACGGCTACCACAACGACGTGATCATCGCCAAGGATGACTTCACCTGGTTCAAGGGCGACCACAAGCTCACCTTCGGTCTCGGCTATGAGTACCAGATGGCTGACAACGCCTACCTCCGCAACGGTACCGGTTACTACCGCTACAACTCCCTGGACGACTTCCTCAACGGAGCCACCCCGGAGACCGTCAACTTCACCTATGGCTACGAGAACCTGATGCGCGACGACCCCGCCAGCCGTGTCGCCTACCACAAGCTCAGCGCCTATGCGCAGGATGAGTGGAACGTCAACGACAAGCTCAAGCTGACCGCCGGCCTGCGTCTCGATTCCTATGTCTTCGACAACAGCAACATCATCACCAACAAGGCTGTTTACGATCTTTCCTATCCTGACAAGGATGGCAACATCCGCCACATCGACACCGGCCGCTGGCCCGGCGCTGCCCCCAGCATCTCCCCGCGTATCGGTTTCACCTGGGATGTCCTTGGCAACAAGACCCTCAAGGTCCGCGGTGGTACCGGCCTCTTCGTCGGCCGCGTCCCGCTCGTGTTCTTCACGAACATGCCGTCCAACTCTTCGATGAACCAGTACAACGGTATCATCACGACCTACTATAAGGATGGCGTCGCCACCCCGAACCCGCTCCTCGACGCCTTCAAGGGCGACCTCATCGTCGACCGCGAGCAGATGCGCCAGAAGTGGTACAGCCTCGGCTTCCCGAGCGAGATCTCCGAGACGGATGGCAAGATCCCTTCCAAGCTCGCTGCCGTGGATCCGAAGTTCCGCATGCCGCAGGTCTGGAAGACCGCCCTCGCCATCGACTACGCTTTCCCGACTTCCTTCCCGTTCTCCGTGACGGTCGAGGGTATGTTCAACCAGAACATCAACGCCTCCACGATGGAAGACTGGAACATGATCCCGGTGGACGGCTTCGCCCGCTTCAACGGTGCTGACAACCGCCCGGTCTACCCGATCAACTACAGATACACGGGTTCCCCGGCATACGTGTTGACCAACACGCACCTCGGATACACCTACTCCGGCAGCATCTCCTTCAACATGACTCCGGTCGAGGGCCTCAACATCATGGCCGCCTACACCCACGTCATGAACAAGGAGCTTACTTCCCTCCCGGGTTCCGACCCTGCATCCATCTTCAACTATGTTCCTACGGTGGCCGGCCCGAACTACACGCAGCTCCACGCCGCCCAGAACAACACGCCTGACCGTGTCGTGGCGTCCCTGACCCACAGCGACAAGAGCGGCAACCACTTCAGCTTCATCTACGAAGGCTGGCGCGGCGCCTACAACTACTCTTACCTGCTGACCAACGACATGAACGGCGACAACTACAAGTACGACTCCCTCTACATCCCTACGGATGAGGATGTCGCCACCGGTGCCTTCCGTTTCGTCTCCAACGACGATGCCGCCCGCTTCATGGACTACGTCCACAAGGACGAGTACCTGAGCAAGCACCAGGGCCAGTACGCCGAGGGCTACGCCGTCTACTCTCCTTGGGTGAACCGCGTCGACTTCAGCTACAAGCACGACTTCACCGTGAAGATCGGCAGCACCAAGAACACCCTGCAGCTCAGCCTGGACGTCAAGAACCTGCTGAACCTGTTCAACTCCAGCTGGGGCGTGTGCAAGTACATGAACCCTGACCTCAACAGCGGCCGTATCCTCACCTACGAAGGTGTCGACGCCGAAGGTTACCCGACCTTCTCCACGCCGGCTGCCGTCAGCGGCAACACCAATACCTGGGGCTTCAACACGGCCATCGGCCAGTGCTGGTACGCTTCCATCGGTATCAAGTATATGTTCAACTAATCGACTCCACTACGAATATGAAATTCAGATATCTTATCGCCGCGATGATCCTCTCCCTGTGCACGGTCGCCTGTGTGCAGGAGCCGATCGGTACGCTTTCCGAGATTCAGGTTTCGGGGTCTTATGTTTCCATCGATGTCAACGGCGGCGAGAACGCCCTCGACATCACCGCCACGGCTCCCTGGTCGATCGACGAGGGCACTGTCCCTGCCTGGTTGACCGTCACGCCGACGTCCGGCCCTGCCGGCGAGTCCACGATCAAGTTCTCCGCTGCCGCCACCAAGTCCACCAACACGGCGGAAGTGCAGATCAACTGCGCCGGCCAGACGCAGTATATCAATGTGATCCAGTATGCCCAGAAGGCCGAACTCAAGGTCATCTCCGTCGCGGATGCGCTCGCGCTCATCAAGGCGGTCGACAAGGGTGACGGCGGCAGCTACAACGTCGATGGCGAGTACTGCGTGAAGGGTATCGTCTCCAAGATCGTCGAGATGAGCCCCAGCTATGGCAACGCCACCTACTACATCTCCGATGACGGCAAGTTCAGCGATGCCACCAACCTCCAGGTTTACCGTGGCGTGGGCCTCAACGGCGCCGCCATCAAGACGGGCGACGAGTTCGCCGTCGGTGACGAGGTGACCATCATCTGCCAGCTGATGAGCTACAAGGGCACGCCGGAGACCGTCCAGAACAAGGACGCCGACATCGCCGCTTACATCACGGTCCTCAACAAGTCCTTGATCAGCGTCGCTTCCGTCGATCCGGAGGACGCCACCATCCCTTCCGAGGGCGGCAACGTCACCGTGACGCTCGACAACAAGGGCAACGGCATCTTCGTCGAAGTGCCTGAGGACGCCAAGAGCTGGCTCTCCATCGTCTCCGTGGCCGGCAACGTCGTGACCTTCGCCGCCAGCGAGAACCTCGCCGGCCCGCGCGACGCCACCCTGACCTTCAAGACCACCGACGGTGCGAAGGAATATTCGACCGAGACCTCCATCACGCAGCTCGGCGCCACCGGTTCCCTGGCCCTGCCGTTCACCGTGGAAGAGGCGATCGAGTATGTCACCAAGCTCGGTGGCGAGACCGCCAAGGACTTCTATGTGAAGGGCATCGTCTCCAAGATCGCTGACAAGGGCGAGTTCGGTTCCTATGGCAACGCCACCTTCTGGATCTCCAGCGACGGTGTCTACAACGACGACCTCTCCAAGGACTT
>LUZH01000205.1 GCA_001602885.1 Bacteroidales bacterium Bact_16
GACTCGATGGGGCTGACCTTCCCGGAAGAATACCACTCGCTGGTGGACTTCTGCGAGGAGCTGCTGCGCGCGATGCGCGAATGGGACCCGGACTCCTTCGAGGGGCAGACCCTCTTCATCCAGGCCTTTATGGACGACCTCCAGAGCTGGGTGCAGGTCAACGGCAACAACCTCCGCTACTATCTCAAGCACTGGGACGAGAAGGACCTGTGCATCGGCTCGCCCGAGAATGCATCTTCCGTCCGCGTGCTGACCGTCCACAAGTCCAAGGGCCTCGAGTTCCCGCACGTCATCTTCCCGTTTGCCGAGAAGGTCGCGATCTACAAGGAAGACGTCCACTGGAGCCGGCTCGACACGGACCGTACGCCGTTCGGCCCGGAGGTGGCCGGCATCTATCCGGTCAAGCTGACCAAAGGCGCGGGCGCCAGCCTGTTCGCTCCGGCCTATGAGCAGGAGCAGCGCATGCAGCTCGTGGACAACCTCAATGTCTTCTACGTCGCCCTGACGCGGGCCGGCAAGAGCCTGCACGTCATCGCGGAACCCGTTCCCAACGTTTGCCGGGAGGCGTTGAAGAAGGGGACTCCGTCTTTCAAGAACATGTCCCAGGTCCTCTTCGCGTTCCTGCGCGGCGAGGAAGAATACACGGCCGGCCAGCCCTACGACTTCACGCAGCTGGAGCGGGAGGAAGCCCCCGCGCAGCTGCCGTTCCCGGGCGAATATCCTTCCATCCCGCTGGACGGCCGCCTGACGCCCTCGCAGGAGGCGGACGACTTCTTCGGCGACGACGGCCGCGTGGGGCCGGAAGCGTCGCCGCGCCTGCGCGGCATCGTCCTGCACGACATCCTGTCGGAGGTCGTGCGGCCGGCCGACCTCGAAGGGGCGGTGCAGGCCGCCGTGCGCGACGGGCGGCTGGACGCCGCCGGCGGCGAGGCGGCCCTGAAGCTGCTGGGCGAGGGGATCGCCGCACATCCCGACTGGTTCCCGGAGGCGCCCGGCCCCGATGTCCGGGTGCTCAACGAGCGGACGCTCTTCGACGCGAAGGGCCGCGAATTCCGGCCCGACCGCGTGATCCTGCGCGGCCGCGAAGTCACGGTCGTGGACTTCAAGTTCGGCGGGGAAGCCGCCTCCTACCGCCGGCAGGTGACCCGCTATGCCGATCTTTGGCACGAACTTGGCTACCAGGTGAAGGGAGCGTACCTGTGGTACGTCCCTGACGGCAAAACTGATCAAGTATGTTGAGATTTAAATGGATATCCCTCGTGGCGGCCCTGCTGCTGTCCCTGACGGCGGTCGCCCAGCAGCCGCAGCTCCAGGAGCTGGCGGCGCACCTGCAGACGGACCGCATCTCCCTGCGCTACGCCTGCACCCTCACGCAGGACACGCCCGTCAAGCTGTCCGGCGCCCTGCTCGTCCAGGGCGAATGCTACCGCGCCATCGGCAACGGCCTGGAGATCTACTGCGACGGCCAGACCCGCTGGACCGTGGATCCGGCCTCGAAGGAGGTCTATATCGAGACGGCCGAAGGCCTGGAGGAGATCCTCGCCTGGCGCGACTCGATCACCGAGCTCTCGATCACCGACGTCGTGTACAAGCCCCTCTCGGACGACCTGTCCGCCTTCCGCTTCGACACGGAAGCCCTGGACGACGCCTGGGTGGTCACCGACCTGCGGTAGAATTTTTGCGGCATATCGAAAGATTTTGCATCTTTGCGGTATGAACAAACCGTTAGTTTTCCTCCTGCTGGCCGCTGTGGTCGCGTTGCCCGCCACGGGCTGCGCCCAGACGGTCTACGTCCCCGAAGAGATCCATTTCCAGGCGCCGCAGGTGCCTGCGTTCGTCGAGTATGCCGGTCAGACCTACCGTTTCGACCGCCCCGACCTCTATGAGCGGATGGACCGCGAGCTGATCACCTTCACCTACGCGCATACCAACTCCACGCTGATGCTCAAGCGCGCCGAGCGCATCTTCCGCCAGGTCGTCCCGATCCTGCAGAAGAACGGCATCCCCGAGGACCTGAAGTACCTGATGGCCATCGAGAGCAATCTCGACCCCAAGGCCGTGTCCACGGCAGGCGCCGCGGGCCTCTGGCAGTTCCTCAAGGGCACCGGCCGCTCCTACGGCCTGGAGATCAACGACGAGGTGGACGAGCGCTACAACATCGCCAAGTCGACCGAAGCCGCCTGCAAATACCTCAAGGAGGCCTATGCCAAATACGGCGACTGGATGACGGTGGCGGCCAGCTACAACGCCGGCCAGGGCGGCATCTCCCAGCGCATCACGAACCAGCGCCAGAAGAAGGCGATGGACCTCTTCCTGCCCACGGAGACGTCCCGCTACATGTTCCGCATCCTCACGGCCAAGTATTTCTTCGAGAATCCGGAGGAGTTCGGCTTCCACGTCACGGACACCTATCCCTACCTCGCGCCCAAGAAGATCGTCGAGGTCAGCGCGCCCATCCCGAACCTGACGGATTTCGCCGAGGAGCACGGCACCACCTATTTCTTCCTGAAGGAAGCCAACCTCTGGCTCCGCAGCGACAAGCTCACCAACAAGAATTCCAAGACCTACCAAATCATCATTCCCCGGTCGGAATAAGGTCTGCCCCAAATACAGAAGAAGCGCCTCGGACGGGGCGCTTCTTCTTGTATGGCGGCGGGCCTAGATGCGGTGCAGGAAGGCGTCGAGGATGGGCTCGAGGGCGTTGAGGTCGGGTACGAGGACCTGCCGGGGCTTGGAGCCCTCCTGCGGGCCGACGATGCCGGCGGCCTCCAGCTGGTCCATCACGCGGCCCGCCTTGGCGTAGCCCATGCCGAGCTTGCGCTGCAGGTCGGACGTGGAGCCGCGCTGGCTCAGGACAACCATCTTGGCGGCCTCCTCGAAGCGCTCGTCCACCTTGCTCATGTCGACCATGCCGCCGCCTTCGCCGCCCTCGGCACCCGGCTCCGCCGGGGAAGGGAGGTAGTAAGGCGTGTTGTAGCAGCGGCCGTAGCCGACCTGCCCGCCGATGAACTCCGTCACGGCGTCGATCTCCTCGCCGCTGATGAATCCGCACTGGATGCGCTCCGAGTCGATGCCGGCCGAGAAGAGCATGTCGCCGCGGCCGATGAGCTTCTCGGCGCCTGGGGCGTCGAGGATGGTCATCGAGTCCACGCGGGACGCCACGCGGAAGGCGATGCGCATCGGGAAGTTGCTCTTGATGATGCCCGAGATGACGTCCACCGAAGGACGCTGGGTCGCCAGGATGACGTGCAGACCGGCGGCGCGGCCCTTCTGGGCGAGGCGGATGATGGAGTTGGTGATGCTGCGCGAAGCCGCACGCGCGTCGGGGGACGCGCCCGTGGTCATCGTCAGGTCGGCGTATTCGTCGACCACCACGACCAGATAGGGGAGGTAGCGGTGTCCGTGGTCGGGACGGAGCTTGCGCTCCTTGAATTTCTCGTTGTAGAGGGTGATCTTGTTGACGCCCGCCTTGCTGAGCAGCTCGTAGCGGTCGTCCATCTCGGTGCACAGCGAGCGCAGGATCTTCTCCGCGTCCTTGGGCTTCTTGACGATGGCGTTGGCTCGCTCGTCGTCTTCGTCGGTGGAGTCCGGCAGCACGGCCAGATAGTGCTTGAGCAGCTGGCCGTAGGACGAGAACTCGACCATCTTCGGGTCGATGAAGACGAACTTCAACTCCGAAGGATGCTTGCTGAAGAGCAGCGAGGACACGATGACGTTGAGGCCCACGGACTTGCCCTGCTTGGTCGCGCCGGCGATCAGCAGGTGCGGGGCGTCGGCGAGGTCGAACACGCGGACTTTCTGCGTGATCGTGTAGCCGATGGCCACCGGCAGGTCGGCCTTGCTGGTGCGGAAGGCCTCGTCGTTGAGCAGGGCCTTGAGCGGGACGATCGAGGAGAAGTCGTTGGCCACCTCGATGCCCACGGCGTCGGACAGGGTCACCACGCGCACGCCCTTGGCGTTGAGCGACAGGGCGATGTCTTCCTGGAGCTTCTTGATGTCGGCGATCTTCACGCCCGGGGCGGGATACACCTTGTAGAGCGTCACCGTCGGGCCCACGATGGCCTTGACGTCGGTGACCTGGATCTTGTAGTTGGAGAGGGCCGCGCGGATCTTGTTGTTGTTGCGCGTGAGCTCCTCCGTGGACACTTCGCGGCGGCCGCTGGAATAGCTCTCCAGCAGGTCCAGCGAAGGGAATTTATACTTCGGCAGGCCGTCCGGCGGGTCCAGGCGGTTGTCGATGGGCGCCAGGTCCTCCACCTTTTCGGCCTCCAGGCCGTTGTCGGCGACGATCTCGAAATTGCCTTCGGCCGCAGCGAGGGCGGCGTCCGGGACAGCGGCCCCGGCGCCCGGAACGGCGGCTCCGGCGTCATCCCCGGCTTGAACGGGGATCTCTTCGCCCTCCAGCAGCTCCTCCGGAATCCCTTCCGGAACGGCCTCGTCGGCCAGGGCGGCCAGCGAGTCGGAGGCTTCTTCCAGCTCTTCCTGCGCCTCTTCTTCGGCTTCCTCCTCGGCTTCTTCGGCGTCCACGGGCTTCGCCGGCTTCTCCTTCTTCTGCCCGATCGAGGCGAACCAGCGGTTGAAGCGCTTGGAGGAGAAGAACAGGAAGGCGGCCATGAGGATCACCAGGAACAGGCCGGTGACGATGGTCCCGAACAGGTTCTCCGCCCAGGCCACGGCCGCGGCGCCGCAGCGGCCGCCCAGGCCGCCGCCGAAGAGCAGCTCCTGCCCGGCGCACTTGCCGGCATAGGCAAGGACGACCGAGGAGATGAAGGCGCCGAAGACCGCGATGAGGGCGGTCTTGAGCAGGGATTTGGACCAGCGGTGCGCCAGCAGGCGCACGGACATGGCCGTGAGGATGATCAGCAGGGAGAAGCTGCCCAGTCCGAACAGCTCGCACACCAGCAGGTGACCCATCCGGAAGCCGAGCTTGCCGGCGGCGTTGCCCACGGCGCGGCCCGCCTGCATCGCATCCGGGTCGCCCAGCAGGCTCATGTCTTCCCGCCAGTGGAAGAGGTAGGAGAAGGTGGAGATGAAGATGAAGAGGGTCAG
>LUZH01000206.1 GCA_001602885.1 Bacteroidales bacterium Bact_16
TGCGGGCTTCCGGCGTAGGACGCACCTGGAAGCCGACGATCACGGCGTCGGAGGCCTCGGCCAGCAGGACGTCGGACTCGGAAATACCGCCGACGGCCTTGTGGATGACGTTGACCTTCACCTCCTCGGTGGAGAGCTTGATGAGGGAGTCGGACAGCGCCTCCACGGAACCGTCCACATCGCCCTTGACGATGATGTTGAGCTCCTTGAAGTTGCCGATCGCGATACGGCGGCCGATCTCCTCGAGGGTCATGTGCTTCTGGGTCTTGATGCCCTGGATGCGGAGCAGCTGCTCGCGCTTGGTCGCGATGTTCTTGGCCTCGCGCTCGTCGCCCATCACGTTGAACTTCTCACCGGCGGCGGGAGCGCCGTTCAGGCCGAGCACGGACACCGGCGTCGAAGGGCCGGCCTCGGTAATCTTCTGACCACGCTCGTTGAACATCGACTTGACGCGGCCGTAGTAGCTGCCGCACAGGACGACGTCGCCCGGACGGAGGGTACCCTCCTGCACGAGGACGGTGGCAAGGTAGCCGCGGCCCTTGTCGAGCGAAGACTCGATCACGGCGCCCACGGCCTTCTTGTTCGGGTTGGCCTTGAGCTCGAGCAGGTCGGTCTCGAGAAGCACCTTCTCCAGGAGCTTGTCGACGTTGATGCCCTGCTTGGCGGAAATCTCCTGGCACTGGTACTTGCCGCCCCAGTCCTCCACGAGGATGTTCATCTCGGAGAGCTGACGGCGGATCGTGTCGGGGTTGGCGCCCGGCTTGTCGATCTTGTTGATGGCAAACACCATCGGGACGTTGGCCGCCTGGGCGTGGTTGATGGCCTCGATAGTCTGCGGCATCACGGCGTCGTCGGCCGCCACGATGATGATCGCGAGGTCGGTGAGCTGTGCGCCGCGGGCACGCATGGCGGTGAACGCCTCGTGGCCAGGGGTATCCAGGAAGGTGATGCGGCGGCCGTCGGGCAGCTTGACGTTGTAGGCGCCGATGTGCTGCGTGATGCCGCCCGCCTCACCGGCGATGACGTTGGACTTGCGGATGTAGTCGAGCAAGGAGGTTTTACCGTGGTCGACGTGGCCCATCACGGTGATGATCGGCGGACGCGGCTGCAGGTCCTCGGGCTTGTCGGCCTCCTCGATGCTGCTGATCTCCTCGGAGATCTCGGCGGTGACGAACTCGACCTGATAGCCGAATTCCTCGGCCACGAGCACGAGGGTCTCCGCGTCGAGACGCTGGTTGATGGACACCATCAGGCCCAGGCTCATACAGGCGCCGATGACCTTGACCACCGGCGTGTTGTTCATCAGGGTGGCGAGGTCGTTGACGGTCACGAACTCGGTGACCTTCAGCACCTTCTGCTCGGCCATGGCCTCCGCCATCTCCTCCTGCGAACGCTGGGCGGCAGCCTCGCGCTTCTCCTTGCGGTACTTGGCGCCGAAGTTGTTCTTCTTGCCTTCGTTCATCTTGGCGTAGGTCTCCTTGACCTGCTTCTGGATCTCCTTCTGGAGCTCCTCCTGCTGGGCCTCGGTGAGCTGCGGCTTGAAGCGGTCACGGTCGCGCTTGCGACCCTTGCCGGCCTGCTGGTTCTGCTGGTTCTGCTGCTGGCGGTTGTTGTCCTTCTTGGGATTCTTCTCGATGTTGGCGCCGGCCTTGGCCACGTCGACCTTCTGCGTGCCCTTGCTGATGCGCTCGCGCTTCTTGGGCTTGCGGTCGAACTGGCTGAGGTCGATCTTGCCGACCACCTTGAGCTCGGGGCTCGCCGAACGCGCAGGTGCAGGCTCAGCCTGCGGGGCCGGCGTCTCCACGACGGGCTCCGGCTCAGGCTGCGCCACGGCCGGCTCCGGCTCCACGGCCGGTTCCTCGACCGGCTCCGGCTCTGCGACCGGCTCGGCCTGCGGGGCTTCCGGAGCCTCCGGCTCCTCCTCCACCGCCGGCGCCGCCGGCTCGGCGGGCGCTTCCGGCTCGGCAGGAGCAGCTTCCGGCTCCTCCTTCACCTCCGGGACCTCCGGGGCGGCGGGAATCTCCGGCTCCGGCATCTCCTTCTTGGCGTTGATGAACGTGTTGCTCTTGATGATCGTCTCCTGCTCGGGCTCTTCCTCCTCCTCGACCTGCTCGCGGCCGGAGCGGTGGCCGCTCTTCTCCAGGATCTCGGTGATCTTGACCTCGACCTTGTCGGCGGCCTGCTTCAGCTCGAGGTCCTTGCCGAACTGCTTGTTGAGCGCGGGAAGGTACTCGTCAGAGACTTTTGCATTGGGGTCGGAATCGACCTCGACGCCCTGTTTCTGGAGGAAACCCACCAGGTCGTCGAGACCGATGTTGAATTGTCTGAGTAGTTTGCTTATTCTGATATCTGCCATTCTGTCTAGTCTTCGAATTCTGCTTTAAGGATGTTAAGGACTTCCTCGACGGTCTCATCCTCGAGGTCGGCACGCTTGGCGATGTCCTCCGGAGAGAGGGCCAGCACGCCTTTGGCGGTGTCGCAGCCGATCGCCTCGAGGCGGT
>LUZH01000207.1:0-1391 GCA_001602885.1 Bacteroidales bacterium Bact_16
TCTGGAATGCGCCCCATACGAACATGGGCGTCTACGATGCGGCCAGGCAGGACACGGCACCGTTTACCCTGGAAGAGACGACCGCCTGGACGGCGGAAATCGTTTGGAGCGAACTGTACAAGGAGGGGGTGAAGGTAGAGGATTTCCTGCTGACCTCGGGCGGCGTGGGATTCGATCCCGACAACACCGACCCGCCGGCCGGGCACCAGCCCTGGATCCGCGTGAAGCTGGAAGCCGGCGTGAAGGGCAACGCGCTCGTCGCCATCAAATACAACGGCTCCATCCTCTGGAGCTGGCACCTCTGGGTGACGGATTACGATCCGGAAGTGGAGATGACGCCGGTGGAGCGGACCTACATCTACGCCGTGCCCGGCGGGTCGCTGCACCGCTACAACGGCGATCTCTGGACGACGGGTGCCTACAAGGATGCGTTCATCATGGACCGGAACCTGGGCGCCATGGCGGCCATCGGGGAGTATGAGAGCCACGGATTCTATTACGCGCCCGGGCGCAAGGACCCCTTCCGCTATGGGAACTATTCCAGTGTCAAGGCGACGAAGAATGTCATCTGGAGTGTGCGGAATCCCAATACTTTCGCCTACAACGCGGGCAGCGCCTGGACTGCGTACGGTCCTTTGTTCAGCCAGGTTGAGTCCTGGTTCGACCCGCGTTTCAAGATGCACGGAGGGGACCGCTGCGAGGCGGACAAGTCCATCTATGATCCCTGCCCGCCGGGCTGGCGGATGCCGCTCCGGTATACCTATCGGGACCTGGCGACGGGCAGCGGCGACGCCCGGCATCGGGAGTGGACCCTCGAACATCCGGGCGAGAACTACTATCCGGAAGGATATGAGAACGAAGCCTTCACCGGGACCATCTATTTCCCGGCGGCCGGGGAGATCTGGCCGCACAACGGCGGCGACAACCGCCACTGGGGATATCCGGCCCGGGGGATCCAGCTGCTCCAGGCCGAACAGAGTCACAATTATCTGATCGTGACGGAGGATGCCGACCTGGTGCAGTTCAACGTGGACGCCGGCTACGAAAATCCTACCGGTATGGGCATGTCCGTCCGCTGTGTCCGGCTGCGCTGATCCGGACTCCGGGAAGGTTGACACGAATCAAAAAATTTCTTATCTTTGCAAAAGATACGAACGAACAAGGGTTCTGCCTCAAAGGCAGGACTCCTTTTTAGTTAACCACACCAAAAAGAAACTATGTCTGAAGTACATTACATGAGCCAGGAAGGGCTGGATAAGCTCAAGAAAGAACTCGCCGAGGCGTTGGCTCAGCGCCCGGTCATTGCCGCGGCCATCGCGGAGGCGCGCGAGAAGGGCGACCTCTCCGAGAACGCGGAATACGAGTCGGCCCGCGAGGCGCAGGGCCTGCTC
>LUZH01000207.1:1441-1713 GCA_001602885.1 Bacteroidales bacterium Bact_16
CTCAATACGGTCAAAGTCGAGAACCTTGCCAACCACCGCGTGATGGAGTTCACCATCGTGGGCGAGAGCGAGGCGGATTTCTCGAAGGGCAAGCTCGCCGCCACCACCCCGATCGGCAAGGCCCTGATGGGCCACGCCAAGGGCGAGACGGTCGAGGCCAAGGTCCCGTCCGGCACGATGAAGTTCAAGATTCTCGATATCACGTTCTAAATGGCAACGATCTTTACCCGCATCGCCCAAGGCGAGATCCCGTCCTACAAGGTCGCGGAGAG
>LUZH01000208.1 GCA_001602885.1 Bacteroidales bacterium Bact_16
TTCACAAGTATTTACAATTAAGGCGCCGATTTATTCGACGCCTTTGGAAATTTGGATTATTTGCGGATATCGAACAGCGCATCGTAGTCCGGGTTGTCTAATTTCGCGATTTGGTCCCGCAGACGATGGCGTTTCACGCGCACATTATTGGGCNNGACGGCAAATCCAGCAGACAACAGCACAGGAACAGCTGATCCTGCGATTTGTCCTGCAGATTCAGTTTTTCCATCAGCGGGACGATCGCGCCGTCCAATTCCTGGTCCAGACGCTTGAGAAGCTTCTCTCCGGAGTCGTCGATATCATAAACGTAGGACAATTCTTCCTTGATGGCCGCGATCGAAGGATCTTTCTTGAACCAGCCGGGCATGCCCAGATTGTCCAGGCGCCAGATGGAGCTCCGCAGCTTTCCGGCCTGCCGGAACCGGCGTACGCGCTCCTGGCGGGCGATTTCGCGGAATTGCATCAGTTGCTGCTGCATGTGTTCGGCCTGATTCTCCTGCTCGGCGACTTCCCGCTCGAGGATGGAACAGGCCTCCTGCATCTGCGTCCGCTCATCTTCCAGGCGGTTCCTGCGCAGTCTGGCAAGGACCAGCGCCAACGCGAAAAGGAGCAGAAGGGCGGACAGGGCGAAGAGATAGATCCTGTATTGCATCCGCCGCTGGCTCTCGGTCAGCTCCTGATAGGAAGAAATGGCCTCGGAGACCGAATCGGTCAGGACACGCTGGATCTCGTCCTCTTCAGAAAGGCGGGATTCGCTCAGATATTTGTATGCGGTCTCGTAGTCTCCGAGCGAGAGCGCACAGCGGCACAGCCAGGGATCCAGTTCGAGCGGAGATGTCTTGGCGAGCTCCTCCAGCTGGAGCAGGAGCTGCTTCGCCTCGCGGGTCCTCCCGGAAAGGACAAGGGCATAGGCGTATGCCCCGGCATCCCGCAATGACAACGGATAACCGTATTCGTTGCGCATCTGGTCCAGCAGTTCGATGGCCAGTTCGGGCTCGGGCTCGGGCTGCGAGACCTTCATCCGCGCGTAATTGGAGAGGAGGACCGACATCGTATAGGGATTGCCGGAGGCCGCGGCCAGGCCGACGCCGAACAGCGAATCCGCCTGCTCCCATTCGTGCAGGGTGAAAGAACAGATCGCCAGCTGGCCCAACGCCACATCGTGCATCGGATCGTCGATCTCATGGAAGATGGACAGGCCCTTGGTGATATACTCTTTCTCTTTCTGGGTATTGTGCGCCTGGTTGAATATGGTCGCCTGCGCCAGATACAGCAACCCGAGCGCATGCTTGTCCGTGACCTCGTCGGCATACTCCTCCGCGCGGGAGAAGAACACCGCGGCGGCGTTGCGGTCTTTTCTCTCCTGGGCGATGCGGCCTCTGTAATAAAGGGCCTTCATCCGCTCGTCGGGCGTCCCGTGGTGCTCGTAATACTTCTCCGCCGGGGCGAGCAGCCCGGGGACGGTGATGTCCAGATAGGCCTTGTCCCGGGACATCGTCAGCAGCAGGGCGTGGCGGGCGCGGAGGCCGCGCGTGTTGAGTGTGGTGGAATCGATTCCGGTCAGCACCGTCAGGGCGCTGTCGGGGTGCTCGTTGACATAGGACGCGACGTCGTCCAGCAAAGCAGTCGTCTGCCGGGACGGAATGAGCCCGCAAGCAGAGGACAATACGGTTAGAATGGCGAAGGAAAGAATAGAAAACCTGAACATATGGGGACCCTCTCTACGCAAAAATAATAAATTTTTGGCAGGGTCGGACGCTGATAACGAAAAAAGGCACCTGCATTGCTGCAAGTGCCTTTTGCGAGTGGTGAGGCTTAGCAGATTTGAACTGCTGACCTCTTGCCTGTCAAGCAAGCGCTCTGAACCAACTGAGCTAAAGCCTCGATTTGGGACTGCAAAGATACGCAAATTTTTGAATAATCCGCTATTGGCGGAAGATTTCTTCAAAAAAAGTCGCCGGTCCCGATTATTCCGCGTCAGACCAGTAGGAAATGGTGCGGACTTCGCGGATCTTGACGACCGTGGTGTCGACCTGCGGCTCCGCTCCTTCCTCCCACGGTTCCTCCCAGCCTTCGGTGACCCGGGTCAGGAAGCGCTCGGTCCAGTTGCCCCTGGCGTCGAACGCCGTGTAGTCGTAGGTGAGCGTGGTTTTCTCGTTCCAGCCTTCGGATCCGCCCTCCTTGACGACCGTGGCGGGATAGACCTTGGCGCCGTCGTAGGAGTAGGTGCAGTTCTCTCCCCACTCCCAACCGCCGCGCTCGGCCGTCGCAGGCCGGCCCTTGGCGTCGTAGGTGTAGCTGTATTTGTAGAACTTGGAGATGTCGTAGTGGGTGAAGTCGACGTCGTCGAGGCTGGTGTGGTCATAGGCCTCGATGCGGCCCCTGGTGTCGCGGGACATCACCGCCTCGGGGACGTCGTCGCTGACGAAGACGCCCGCCTCGTCGTATTTGTAGACCGTGCCGTAGGCGTCGAGCGTGATGCGGCCCTTCTCATCGAAGGTCATCTCGAGCTTGTCCTTGTCGGCCCAGAAATGCGCGGCCACCTCTTCGGAAGAGGACGCGAGCATCTCTTCAGAGAAATGCACCTCCTTGACATCGCCGGCCAGACCGAAGGTCCGGGCGTCGTTGGGGTTGTACTTCGGGGCGCAGGCGGCGAAAAGGAACGCCGCCGACAGGGCGAGGATGCTGATCTTTCTCATAATCTGTCTTGTTGGTTGACAAGACAAATATAAGGATTCTTTTTGTTATTGGCCGACCACCTCGGCCAGGAGCTTGACGCCGGCCTCCATCCTGGACGCGTCCAGGAAGGAGAAATTGACGCGCATCGTGTTGCGGTGCGACCCGTCGGGATAGAAGAACGAGCCCGCGACGTAGGCGACGCCGGCGGAGAGGGCGCGGTCGTAGAGCGCGACGGTGTCGAAGCCTTCCGGCAGCGTCACGAACAGGAACAGACCGCCCTCCGGATGCGTCCAGGACACGCCTGCCGGCATATATTGCTCCAGCAGGGCGAGCATCTTGTCCCGCTTGGCGCGGTAGAGCGCGATGCTCTTCTGCAGGTTGGTGTCCAGCGCGCCGCTGCCCATGAACTCGGCGGCGATGTACTGGTCGAAGACGGGCGGGCAGAGGTCGAGCGACTGCTTGCAGACGTAGATCTGGTCCAGCAGCTCCGGCGCGCCGAGGATCCAGCCCAGGCGGAAGCCCGGGGCGAAGACCTTGGAGAAGCTGCCCAGGAACAGCGTGCGCTCCGGCGCGAGCGAGTAGATCGTGGGCACCGGCTCGCCGCTGTAGCGCAGCTCGCGGTAGGGACTGTCCTCGACGATGAGGAAATCGTGCTCGCGCGCCAGCGCAACGAGCTTCCGGCGCTCTTCGAGCGTCATCGTCTCGCCGCTCGGATTCTGGAAATCCGGGATCACGTAGCAGAACTTGGCCGGCCGGGAGAAGTCGAACGTGTCCAGCGTGCGGATGTCGGCCCGGTAGGACTTGAAGGACTGCAGGGCGCCGAGGTAGGTCGGCGCCGTGGTCAGGACGATGTCGCCCGGATTGACGAGCACGCGCGTGCAGACGTCGATGCCCTGCTGCGAGGACGTCGTGATCTGGACGTTCTCCACCGGCACGCCGTAGCGCTTCGC
>LUZH01000209.1 GCA_001602885.1 Bacteroidales bacterium Bact_16
AGCGCGGCGATATAGGCGTCCGCGTCGCGGCCGAAGGTGTCCGTGCGGATCACGGTCTGGGAAAGGACATCGCCACGGGCGTCCACGACGCCGAGCTTGGAGGTCTGGCCTCCGATGTCGATACCGACTACATACTGTTTGGGCATAAGCTATATGGGTGTTTGATTATTCGACAGGGATATCTTTGTTGACGTTCTTGCAGCCCCAGATGGCGTAGAAGAGGAGGTACGCGAGCATCGCGACGACCAGCCAGTAGGAGGTCATGTAGCTGACGTTCTTGGCGATGAGGTCCTGGAGGAACGGCATGACGCCGCCGCCGACCACCATCATCATGAACAGGCCGGAAGCCTGCTCGGTGTATTTGCCGAGGCCCTCGACGGAGAGGTTGAAGATGCCGCCCCACATCAGGGACGTGCACAGACCGCAGAGGACGAAGAGAAGAGCCGTGACGGGAACCTGGTTCATCGTGAAGCCCTTGCCGGCGACATAGCCCGGCATGGAGACCAGGATGTCCTTCGGAAGCACGATGCCGAGGACGATGAGGACGATGGCAACGGTGGACACGAAGATCATCTGGGCGCGGGTGCTGACCTTGCCGCTGATCGCGGAGCTGAACGCGCGGCCGACCATCATGAGCAGCCAGTACATAGCGGCGACGGCACCGCCGATGGCGGCAGCGCCGGCCGTGCCGGCGGCGAAGGCGCCCTTGCCGTTCGGGTCAGCCAGGAAGAAGTTCAGCTGGGAAGGGATGCCGATCTCGATACCGACATAGAAGAAGATGGCGACGATGCCGAGCACGCAGTGGCGGAACTTCCACGGGCTGTGCTCGAACTTGACGGCCTTGCGCTCCTGTGCGGGCTCGGGGACCTTGACGAAGGAGATGATGATGAACGCCAGCGCGAACACGCCCATCGCGATGAAGAGCAGCGGCGCCACGTCGGACATCGCGGTCTTGTCGGTGACGGTGCCGATCAGCACGCCGACGAGGAACGGCGTGGCCGTACCGGTCAGGGAGTTGAGCGTGCCGCCGATCTGGATGAGCTGGTTGCCGCGGTTGCCGCCGCCGCCCAGGATGTTGAGCATCGGATTGACGACGGTGTTGAGCATGCAGACGCAGAAGCCGCAGATGAACGCGCCGAGCAGATAGACGATGATGTTGGTGCCGATGCCGAAGATCATGGCGTCGGGATTCACCTTGCTGGAGAACCACTGGACGAGCACGCCGAAGAAGCCGACGGCCAGCGCGATCAGGGTGGTCTTCTTGTAACCGACCTTGATCAGCATCTTGCCCGCGGGAATGCCCATGAACAGGTATGCCAGGAAGTTCATCATGTTGCCCATCATGCCGGCCCACTCATATTTGACCTGCCAGATGTTGCCGAACGGTGCGGCCATATTGGTGACGAAGGAAATCATCGCGAAGATGAAACACATCGTCACGACCGCTACAATGTTTATTCTTTTCTTTTCCATTTTGATTATTGTGTGGTTTTAGATTTCAGTGCTATTCGCCATACTGGACCTCCTTGGGTGCGAAGAGTCCGTAGAGCTGGGCGTCGATCATGTCGGTGACCTTCTCGAAGTCCTCGGGTCTGTTGCCGAACTTGATGTGGTCCGCGTCGATGATGAGCAGGTTGCCGTCGTAGTCCTTGATCCAGTTCTCATACTTCTCGTTGAGACCGGTCAGGTAGTCGATGCGGATGCTCTTCTCGTATTCGCGGCCGCGCTTCTGGATCTGCGAGATGAGGTTGGGGATGCTCGAGCGGAGGTAGATCAGCAGGTCCGGGTTGCCGACCAGCGACATCATCAGGTCGAAGAGGTCGGTGTAGTTCTCGAAGTCGCGGGTGCTCATCAGCCCCATGTCGTGCAGGTTGGGGGCGAAGATGCGGGCGTCTTCGTAGATGGTGCGGTCCTGGATGATCACGTCGTCGGTCTTGGCGATCTCCACCACGTCCTTGAAGCGCTTGTTGAGGAAGTAGATCTGGAGGTTGAAGGACCAGCGCTCCATATCCTCATAGAAATCGGACAGATAAGGATTGAAGTCCACGGATTCGAATTTCGGGATCCAGCCATAGTGCGCGGCCAGCATCTTGGTGAGCGTGGTCTTGCCGCTGCCGATATTTCCTGCAATCGCAATATGCATGTCGTGTTTCTTTAAAATCTCACAAATTTATAAAGATTATTTAAAAAGGCCGAAGAGTTCGGCGTCAATCTTGTCCGTTATGGAAGAGAAATCCTCCGGGCTCCCCTCGAAGTCCAGGCGGTCCGCGTCGATGACCAGCAGGCGCCCCTTGTAGCGGCCGATCCACTCCTCGTAGCGCTCGTTGAGGCTGCCCAGATAGTCCAGGCTCATCGACTGCTCATACTCGCGGCCGCGCTTCTGGATCTGCGCCACCAGGTGCGGGACGCTGCAGCGCAGGTAGATCAGCAGGTCGGGCGGATTGACCAGCGACATCATCAGGCGGAACAGCTGCATGTAGGTGTCGTAGTCGCGGTCGGAAAGGTTGCCGGCGTCGTGGTTGTTGGCCACGAAGATCTCCACGCCCTCGAGGATGGTGCGGTCCTGGATGATGACCTCCGACGACTTGGAGATGTCCAGCAGGTCCTGGAAACGCTGCGCCAGGAAATAGGTCTCGAGGTTGTAGGACCAGCGGGAGATATCCTTGTAGTAGTCTTCCAGATAGGGGTTGAAGGTCACGGATTCGTATTTGGGGACCCAGCCGTAGTGTTCAGCCAGTTTGCGCGTGAGCGTGGTCTTGCCGCTGCCGATATTGCCTGCGATTCCGATGTGCATTCCGTTTGTGTGCTATCACACAAAATTAACACAACTTTTGTAAATTTGCCAATCTTTAAACGCAAACGAATGCTCAATATCCGTACCCTCACCTGCAACCCGCTCCAGGAGCGCGCCTACGTCGTCTGGAAGGACAAGGGCACCTGCGTCGTCGTCGATCCCGGCTGCTACGGAGACGACGAACTGCAGGCGTTCGAAGGCCTGCTCGCGCAGGAAAAGCTGACCCCCGCCGCCATCCTGCTCACGCACGGCCATTTCGACCACATCTTCGGCGTCAAGGCCCTGCAGGACCGCTTCGGCGGCATTCCCGTCTATATGCATCCTGCCGACGAAGTCGTGCTGGACTACGGCGCGGACATGGCCGCCCGCCTGGGGCTCGCCCCCGCCGCGACGGACTTCCGGCGCACGCCCGTCCGGGACGGACAGGTCCTCGAGCTTGCGGGCATCCGTTTCGAAGTCATCGCCACGCCCGGCCATACGCCCGGCGGCGTCTGCTACCTCGTCCGCGAGGCGGACATCCTGTTCTGCGGCGACACCCTGTTCGCCGGCTCCATCGGCCGGACGGATTTCCCGTACGGGGAGTACGACGACCTGATCCGCTCCATCATGGAGCGCCTGATTCTGCTCGACCCGGAAGTCCGCATCCTGCCCGGCCACGGCCCCACCTCCACCATCGGCCAGGAGCGCACGGGCAACCCTTTCCTCGAGCCCTTCAATGAGCCCGAAGAGGAGCCGGACCCCGACCTGGAGCCCGTCGTAATCAGTCGCGGATAGCTTATTTGACGAAGACGAAGAAGACCGCGAGAATCAGGCAGACGAACGCGGCGAAGTGGTTCCACTGCAGGGGCTGCCCCTGGAACACGAAATGCACGATGACCGTGAAGACCGTCAGCGAGATGGCCTCCTGGATGACCTTGAGCTGCATCAGGTTGTAGGGCCCGCCGTTGCCCACGAAACCGATGCGGTTGGCCGGGACGGTGAGACAGTACTCGAAGAATGCGATTCCCCACGAGAAAAGGATGATGAGGATCAGCGGCCAGCCGGTCGAGATCTTCATCTCCTGAAGTTTGAGATGCCCGTACCACGCGAACGTCATGAAGATGTTCGAGCAGATCAGCATCACGATGGTCCAAAATCCTTGCATAGCGCCTGTTTGAAAAAGCGCGCAAAGATAATAAAAATTACTTGACGGTGAACAGGATGGAGCGCCTGGCTCCCTGCTCGTCGATCAGGGTGAGCCGGTGCGTGCCGCGCGCGGGGTCGACCCGCAGCTCGTGCTCGCCCGTGGTCTCCCCCACGAACTCGTCGTCGATGTGCCAGTAGAGCGTCGCGGCGGGGTCGGCGTGCGCGGCGCGGAACACCGCGCCGCCCAGCTCGCCGGACAGGCCGCGCGTGAGCACGATCGTAAGGTCGGGCAGCGGATAGATGATCTCGATGGGATTCTGGCCGGACGAGGCCGCGTCGAAGAGCGGATGCTTCGGCGGCAGCGGCCGGTAGTCCAGGTGTTTCTTCATATAATACCATTCCTGGGCCGGCGGGAGCACGAAGCGCACCTCGGCGCGCATCTGCTCCGGCGGGCAGCAGCTGCTGTTGACCTGATAGCGCCCCGCGGCGTCCAGATGGACCAGGCGGTGGTAGCGGCACATCCCGGGCTGCTCCTCCACGTCAGGCACCCAGATGGTATCGCGCTGTGGACAGAGGTCGCTGGCCGGGAAGCCGCTCTGGCGGCAGACCTCGACCTGCGTCATCCCTTCGGTGGGCCGCGCGAACCAGGCGGCGCCCGGCAGGGCCGAGAACACGTCGAACATCACGGGCGAGGCGTAGGACACGCCCGTGACGCCGGAGCGGCCCTCGCCGTCGCTGTTGCCCACCCACACCGCGACCACCCAGTCGCGGTTCACGCCCACGCTCCACGCGTCGCGGTTGCCCCAGCTCGTGCCAGTCTTCCAGGCGATGCGGCGGCCGGTGGCGAAATCCATCCAGGACGCCTCCTCCTCGGGCCGGTTGGCGTTGGACAGGGCGTCGAAGGTCAGGTACGCCGCCGCGCGGCTGATCGGGATGCGGCGCGCGGGCAGGCGGTCGCGGTCCGCGTCCGCCAGGTAGGCAAGGTCCTCATAGACAGGGTCTCCGGCCAGCTCGGCCGCCAGGTAGTAATAGGCGCGGGCGAGCGTCTCCAGCGAGATCTCGGCGCCGCCGAGGATGAGCGAGAGGCCGTAGTGATCGGCGTCCCGGTCGATGGTGTCGAAGCCCATCGCCTGCAGGACGCCGAGGAAGCGCTCCGCGCCGTACTG
>LUZH01000210.1 GCA_001602885.1 Bacteroidales bacterium Bact_16
CCGCGACCGGCAGGTCAAGTTCCTGCCGCTGGGCTGGCGGCAGGCCCTGTCTTTCTCCATCGCGGTCATCGCCGACCCGCCCGTCCTGATCCTGGACGAGCCGACGAGCGGGCTGGACGCGCTGTCGCGCCGCCGCATCTGGAAGATGATCCACGCGCGGGCGGCCGCCGGCACGGGGGTGATCGTCAGCACGCACTACCTGGACGAGGCCTTCTATTGCAACCGCCTGGCGATCATGAACGCCGGCAAAGTGGTCGTGGAGGGCGCTCCGAAGGAGGTCGCCGCCACGCAGGACGACCTGTTGAAATATTTCCGACCGCGATGAACCAGGGCAGAAGAGACCGCATCCGTTCCGTGGTCCGGAAGGAATTCCGCCACATCTTCAGGGACAGGGTCAGCTGCCTGCTCCTGTTCCTGATGCCGGCCGTAATCCTGCTGATCTTCGGCTACGCCCTGTCGTTCGAGGTGCACCATTTCAATATCCAGGTCTGCAACCCCGGTCATTCCGTGGTGGCAGAGCGGCTGTTCGCCCGGCTGGACGCCAACCGCCAGATCCGGGTCGTCGGTCGCCTGGAGGACCCCGGCCGCATCGACGCGGCGTTCGCGGCGTCCAACACCCGCGCGGTGCTGCTCTACCGCGAGGACGGGATCGACGTCTTCGTGGACGGGACCAGCTCCCTGCTGTCCACGGGCATCCAGCAGCTCCTGGGGTCCGTGCTGGCCGATTTCCAGGCCGGGGAGTCCCGCTACGGGGACCTGCCCCGGCCGGAGCCGCGCATCCGCTACCTCTACAATCCCTCGATGCGGCGGGAATACATGCCCATCCCGGGCCTGGTCCTGATCATCTTCATCCTGGTGTCGTCCATCGTGCTGGGTACGAGCGTCAACAAGGAGAAGGTCCAGGGCACCTTCCGCCTGCTCCGGATGACCCGGATGTCCAACGGGGAGATCATCCTCGGCAAGGCCCTGCCCTATTTCTGGATCACGCTCTTCCACGTGCTCCTGGTCTGGCTGGCCTGCCTGTATTTCGGCATCTCCATCCAGGGCAGCCTGGCCCTCTTCATCGGGCTCTGTATCCTCTACTCCGTGTGCTGTATGTCCCTGGGGTTGCTGATCGCCTCGTGGTTCGACCGCCCGCTGGACGTGCTGATCCTGTGCTGGATCGTCCTCTTCATCCCGAACGTCTTCCTGTCCGGCTTCATCTTCCCGGTCAGCTCGATGGAAGGCCCCTTCCGGAAAATCGTGGACCTGCTGCCCGGCACCTGCTTCATCACCGCGTTCCGGAGCATCGCCTACAAGGGCGCCGGCTTCGCGGCGAACCTGCCTTCGTTCCTGACCCTGTTCGGGGAATGTGCCCTGGCCGCCGGCCTTTCGCTGCTCGGATTTAAAAGAAGGATTCCCAGATGATGCGCACGTTGGCCCAGATTCTCCGCAAGGAATTCCTGCAGCTGGTCCGCACGCCGGCGCTGGTCTTCATCCTGTTCCTGTGTCCGGTCGTGGTGGTCGGCATCGTGCCGTTCGGCCTGTCCAACAAGACCCGGCTGCGGGTCGAGGTCGTGGACGAGACCTTCTCCGGCCGGGGCCGGGAGACGGTCTCCGCCCTCGCCGCCTCGCCCCAGATCGCCCGGGTCTCGCTGTCCTCTTCCCTGCAGGAGTCGGAGCGCCGCATCGACAGCGGCGAACTCGACGCCGTGCTGGTGCTGCCGCCCGAAGGGGAGTGGCAGCTGCTGGTCGATGGCTCGCTGGCCTCCCTGGCCCGCGACGCCGCCTATTATGTGTCCCGCCAGCTGTCCGGCGGCTGGGACAATGACCGGGTCCGCACGCACCTGCTGTTCGTCTCGGGCGAGGGCAATACGCATTATTATCTGGTGACGATGCTGATCCTGCTGATCGCCATCATGGGCTGCTGCCTCGCCACCCTGTCGGTGGTGAACGAGAAGGAGAGCAAGGCGCTGGAGCATCTGCGCAGCACGGGCATGCGGGCATCGACCTATCTCTTCTCGAAGACGCTCTTCTTCGGGCTGGCGGGCCTGGCGGAGCTCACGGCCGGCCTGCTGATCGCCCGCCTGGTGTTCGGGCTGCAGAGTGCCGGAAGCCTGCCGGCGCTCTATCTGCTGGCCGCCTGCTTCCTGTTCGCGATCGTCAACCTGGGCATCCTGATCGCCACGGGGACGCGCACGCTGGTGCGCGCCATCTACG
>LUZH01000211.1 GCA_001602885.1 Bacteroidales bacterium Bact_16
GTCCCACCAGTCCTGGATGCCGAAGCGGACGAACCACTCCTTGAGGGCCTTGCGGGCGGCGGCAGCGGACATGCCCTTGAGCTGGGCCAGGTAGATGGCCTGCTCGCCGACCTTCATCTTGCGGTAGAGGCCGCGCTCCTCGGGCATATAGCCGATCTTCGCCACGTCCGCCTGCGTGATGGGGCGGCCGTTGAAGAGGACCTCGCCGGAGGTGGGGATCGTGATACGGTTGATGATACGGATCAGGGTCGTCTTGCCGGCGCCGTTCGGGCCCAGCAGGCCGAAGATCTGACCTTCGGGAATGTCGAGGGAGACGTGGTCGAGCGCGACCTTCTCCCCGAAATTCTTGCAAACTTGTTTACACTCTATAATATTCATAGCACTCTAATGTCACACAAAAATAATTTTATTGTTAGACAAAAACAAATTATTGATATACAAAAACAGAAAAACTGCCCCGAATGGGACGGATTTTCTAGAAGATGTATCATTTCCGCCTATTTCGCGGCGATGGAGACCACCGAGCAAGGAGGCAAGGTGACCTCCAGGCCGGCCTTGGTGAGCTTGTAGTCCTTGAAAGCGACGGGCTTGACCACGTCGGCCTTGTCGAAGTCGTTGTAGTCGTGGACATCCTTGGACGTCAGCACGCGGGCTGCGTCAACCTTCTTGATGCCGGCGCCGTCGAAGGTCACGAGCACCTTCTTGGACTTCCGGAGGTCGGTGTTGACCAGCGAGATGTGCGTCTCGCCGTCCTTGCGGGACACGGTGGCGTCCACCTCGGGCACGGCGCACTGGCGCTCGGTCTTGACATGGCCGGTCAGCACCTCGGACTCCACGAACTCGGCGTCCTGGTGGACGTTGTACATCTCGAAGACGTGGTAGGTCGGGGTGAGGACCATCTGCGTCTCGTTGGTCAGGATCATCGACTGAAGCACGTTGACCACCTGGGCGATGTTGGCCATCTTGAGGCGGCGGGTGTATTTGTGGAAGATGTCGAAGTTGAGCGCGGCGATGATGGCGTCACGCATCGTGTTCTGCTGATAGAGGTGGCCCGGGTTGGTGCCCGGCTCCACGTCGAACCAGGTGCCCCACTCGTCAAGCAGGAGCGCCACGCGGCCGGACGGGTCGAGCTCGTCCATGATCTCGATGTGCTTCTTCAGGACATCCTCGATCTCGATGGTCTTGGACAGGAACCAGTAGTAGTCCTTCTCGGAGAACTTGGTGGCGGAACCCTTGCTGCCGTTCCAGCCGAGGACGGTGTAGTAGTGCAGGGAGATGCCCTCCATACCCTTGTCGACCAGGTTCTTCATCAGGACACGGGTCCAGTTGTAGTCATAGTCGGAGGCGCCGCTGGCGATCTTGAAGACATGGTTGCCCGGTTGGTCGCGCAGGTAGGTGCCGTAGCGGCGGAAGAGGTCGCTGTAGTATTCCGGCGTCATGTTGCCGCCGCAGCCCCAGGCTTCGTTGCCGATGCCGAAATATTTGACTTTCCAGGGCTCCTCGCGGCCGTTGGCGCGGCGCAGGTCGGCCATCGGGGTCTTGGCGGAAGAAGTCATGTACTCGACCCATTTGGCCATCTCCTCGACGCTGCCGCTGCCCACGTTGCCGCTGATGTAGGGCTCGATGCCCAGCATCTCGCAGAGGTTGAGGAACTCGTGCGTGCCGAAGCTGTTGTCCTCGAGCGTGCCGCCCCAGTTGTTGTTGGTCAGGTAGCCGCGCTGGTCCTGCGGACCGATGCCGTCCATCCAGTGGTAGTCGTCGGCGAAGCAGCCGCCCGGCCAGCGCATCACAGGCACTTTCAGCGCCTTGAGCGCGTCGAACACATCCTTGCGGTATCCTTCGATGTTGGGGACGGAAGAATCCTTCCCGACCCAGAGGCCGCCATAGATGCAGCGGCCGAGGTGCTCGGAGAACTGACCGTAGATTTCGGCAGGGATGATCTCGCCGGAGTCGGCGGCGTCATGGACGCGGACCGTGGCATCCTGGGCGGAGACCGATGTGGATGCGAGCAGGCAGAAGCCCGCCAGCAGGAGAATCATTTTCTTCATTTGTTCGGGATTTGTAATTGCATTTGCACAAAATTAAGAAGGAATTTTCGTATTTTTGTGTTCGTATGGCCAAGACTTCTATCAATATCGACGCACAATGTGCTAAAATCCTTTCAGATGTCCGGGAGGGGCGTTTCAGCCCCGTCTACCTGCTGATGGGAGACGAGCCATACTACCCCGAACTCGTCTGCGACGCCATCCTCAAATACTGCATCCCCGAGGAGGAGAAGGACTTCAACGAGACGGTCTGCTACGGCGGCGAGGTGACGGCCGACCAGGTCGTGACCGCCGCGCGCCGCTTCCCGATGATGGCCGAGCGCCAGCTCGTCGTGGTCAAGGAGGCCCAGCAGATGAAAGGCCTCGAAGACCTCTCCTATTATTGCGCGGAGCCGCTCGACAGCACGGTCCTCGTGGTCCTGATGCACGGCGCCTCCGCCGACAAGCGCAAGTCCTTCTACAAAGCCGCCTCCAAGATCGGCACGGTCGTGGATTCCCCCGCCCTGCGGGACTATATGGTCCCCGACTGGATCATCTCCTATTTCGGCTCGCGCGGCCTGCAGATCGACCCGCAGGCGGCCTCGCTGCTCGCCGAGTCGGCCGGCACTTCCCTCTCCACCATCGTCGTGGAGACGGACAAGCTCACCAAGGCCCTGCCCGAAGGCACCCGGCGCGTGACGTCCGAAGACATCGAGCGCAACGTCGGCATCTCCCGCCAGTTCAGCGTCTTCGAGCTCACCAAGGAGCTCTCCTTCAGGAATTCCGTCAAGGCGCTGAAGATCGCCGCGCACCTGGGCAACGGCGCCAAGTTCGCCATGCCCATGGCCGTCAGCGCCCTCTACACGTACTTCAGCCGCATCCTGCGCTACGGCGCGCTGCTCTCCCGCGGCGGCCAGCCGTCCGCGGAAGACAAGGCCCGCGCCCTCGCGGGCGTCAACCCCTACTTCTACAAGGAATACGACACCGCCGTGCGCAACTACCCCGTCAGGAAGGCCATGGCCGCCATCTCCCTGCTCTGCGATTACGACTACCTCGGCAAGGGCGGCGACGGCTCGACGGTCGTCTCCGACGGCGAGCTCCTCGTCGAGCTCACCGCCAAGCTCCTCAACCTCTGACCCTCCCCGGAAACGAAAAAGGCCGCCCCGAAGGACGGCCCATAAAAGGGAGAGAATGATCTGCTAATTCTCGAATTTCTTTTCCTTGACGCGGGTGAGTTTCTCCTTCATGGCGTCGACGGCTTCGGTAATGGCATTCTCGAAGGTGTCGGCTTCGCGCTCGATGATGAGCTCCTCGCCCGGGATGT